>NZ_HF988949.1:11011-15469 GCF_000435035.1 Porphyromonas sp. CAG:1061
CTAACGGCCGACCTGATACTGGTGGATGCTCCTTGCTCAGGTGAAGGAATGTTTAGAAAGGAGCCAGCCGCTATTGATAATTGGTCGGAAGCCAATATCTCGCTATGCACGCTTAGGCAACGAGAGATCCTAGACGAGGCGTGGATGATGCTGGAAGAGGGAGGCCACTTAATATATAGCACCTGTACCTACAACAGGGACGAAAATGAGGAGCAACTCCACTACCTCCAAAGCAAATATCCACTCAAGTTGCTGCGCATTGACCTTCCAACTGAATGGGGTATTTGGGAGCGAGAGGAGGGCGTTTATAGTCTGATGCCCCATCGTGTTGAGGGCGAAGGGCTAACTATTTTTGCCGTAGAGAAATGTGGAGGGGATACCTCCCCAAAAGCAGGTAAACCTCAAACAACCTCTACTACTCCTCCATTGCTCGCCTCGCTATTTGAGAGAGAAAATCTATATGAGCACCGCGGTACGTGGTATCATCTTAGTAAAGCTGGGCAAGAGGTACTATCTTTGCTCAAAGGGGTACAAGTACTCACGGGTGGTGTGCCACTTGGTACGCAAAAGGGCAAAGACTTTCTCCCTGCACACGGCTGGGCAAGCAGTGCCCCATTGGCCACCAAAGCTCCTTTTCCAAGATATGAAGCGACCGATGAGGAGGTGCTTCGTTTTCTAAAGCGGGAGGTACTCAATATTGAGAGTGAGCGTGGCATCAATCTCCTCACCTATCAAGGCATTCCACTTGGCTTTATCAAGCAGGTGGGGAATAGAGCTAATAACCTTTATCCACGGCACTTGGCTCTCCGCAATAGCTCATTAACCACAAAAGACATTCCCAATTGGATAACCTTATGATAAAGAAATACCTACTACTCATCACTCTACTCCTGGGCTTGTCTAATGCCCATGCAGAAGCCCCTCGGATCAGTCTGCTCACTTGCGGACCTACCGACGAGTATGTGTTTTATCTTTATGGGCACACTGCCCTACGCGTACAGTACGGAGATACCGACTTGGTATATAATTATGGTTACTTCTCGTTAGAGCAGAAAAACTTCCTTATCAACTTTATGATTGGTAAGCCGATGTACTCACTAGGGGTGACCACATTCCAAGACTTTCTTTGGGAGTACTCGGCACAAGGAAGAGAAGTAGTAGAGCAAGAGCTTGCCCTCACAGATGAGGAAGCAACATTGCTTTCGGACAAGCTCAATTGGAATGCACTGCCGGAGAATAGAGACTATCAGTACAATTTCTACTTTGATAATTGTGCCACCCGCCCTAGGGATATGATAGAAGAGGCGGTAGGTGGACTAAGGTACGACTTCCCCTTAGATCAGCTTCCTACATTTAGAGAGGCGATTAGGGGCAAAAGCCACACTGCCATTTGGTACACTCTAGGAGCCGATATCTGCCTTGGCTGGAAGAGCGACCGACAGATGAGCCTTAGGGATGCCGGCTTTTTACCAGAGTTATTGGCCCAAGAGATGGACACCGCACGGCGTGTTGACACTGGCGAACTTTTGGTAACCAAAAAGACTACTTGGGTGCCACAGACGCGGGTCATCAATAACCCAGTGGAGAAGTGCCATTTTCCGCTTATTGTCTTTCTTTTGATTGGGCTCTACCTCTACCTACTCAAGTGGGGCAAATGGGATAAAGCACGCGTCGTCAGTGAGAAGGTGTTATATGCACTTCTGGCTATTGGTGGAGTGACCGTTTGGTTTTTAGCCCTCTTTTCTGAGCACCCACATACTTGGCCCAATGCCAATATGCTATTCCTGCATCCCTTTTGGCTATGGTTGGTATTCACCCATGGCAGGAAAAACTGTCATAGTTCCAATAAGTGGCTCTATTTTTGTAACTTTGTAGCCATAGCTCTCTACCTCCTATCAAGTACCTTCCAAAGGCTACCAATAGACCTTCCAGTACTGGCATTGGTAGTGGCGTGGAATCAGATAGATAGATGGAGAGCCTGCAGAAATAAGGCACGTACAGATGAATAAGTTACTTACAGGGCTAGTCTCGCTCTTTACCCTTTGTCAGGTGGGTGTGCTACAAGCACAGACCCCCCGATTGGTGCTACTCATCACCGTGGAGGAGCTCCGAAGCGATCTACTGGAAGAGCTCTCTAAGGAGATGCCCCATGATGGGGTTAATCGCTTGCTTTCTAAGGGAAGAGTCTACAGCGAAGTTCAATCCCCTCTACTGAGTGCTGATGCAACTGCCTCCGAAGCTATCATCCACACTGGAGCTCTTGCTTCGGCTTCTGGTATTTCGGAGCGACAGCCAACCCTGAAGGAGCGAAGTGGAAGGAGAGTCCCAACTAACTCTATCTTTCAAGACAAGAACTACCTAGGGTATGCCACTTCTGGCAACTATTCGCCCTTGGCCCTCACCTCACCTACCCTCGGGGATAATCTCAAAAGCGCCTATGGCTCTAAATCGCTCGTCTATAGCATCGCTCCTCGAGCAGAGGAGGCAATTATCGGGGCTGGGGTCTATGGCGATGCCGCTTACTGGATTGATGGGTACTCTGCAAGATGGGCCAGTAGCACCTACTACTCAAGGGAGTTCCCTTGGTATATTGATAAAACCAACTCTGGCACTTCATCTCTGCCAACACGGCTTAGCAGTGGGATAACGTGGCAACCACTATCGACCCAATCCCGCATCCCCACCACCAGTTCCTTTAACCATAGTTTCCGCAAGACGACAAGCGACATTGCGGACTTTAAGGATAGCCCACTCGTCAATGACGAAGTGGCTTCCCTTGCCCGCAAACTCTTTGAAAGCACTCAGCTAGGCAAAGACGAGACGCCCGACCTTCTTTCGCTACACCTCACGGTAGGCAATGCCAATAAAGCAGCTCAAGGTCTCTCAAGAGAGACTATTGAGAGCTACTTCCGACTGGATCGGACGATTGCTTCGTTGCTACAATTAGTTGATGCCAAGTCCACCCTTGTTATCCTGACAGGGAATGGCATGTCGAGGGAATACCCGCCTACTGACATAGACGATCGCAGGCTATTCAAGCCCGATCGTTGCCTAGCACTAGTCAATATGTACCTGCATGCTGAGTATGGGGTGCAAGGGCTAGTGGAGGAGATCACCCCTACTGGGGCGGTCTATCTCAATAGAGAAATCATCAAAAGCAATCCAAAGATTCACCTCAAGGAGATCCAAAGTGCCGTTAGTGACTTTCTGCTAGAGTTTAGTGGCATCTCATATGCCATTGAGGAGCATCGGTTGCGAGATCAAGCGATTGCCAATAGCGACAATGCTACTTGGCTCACGGCACTCAATAGTGCCACCAATGCCAATCGACCAGATGTGGTCTTCGGTCTGCTTCCCAGTTGGACAGCCCAAGACCTATCTACCGAAAGAGGAGTCGCGAAGTACCGAATGACGGCGACCCCTACCACCACTGTAATTATGTACCCCAGCGTTGAGGCTGAAAAGATAGATACCCCGCTCGATCTCAGAGAAGTCTCTACCAAGATTGCGTGGATTCTCCGAATCAGGCCACCCACGCCACGCTCTATATTGAGATAGCGATAACCGACAGAATTAAAGATAATAGACAACAACGATATATATGGGATTTTTAGACTTTATTACCAAGATATTTGGCAACAAATCACAGCGAGACCTCAAAGAGATTACTCCGTTAGTAGATAAAATTAAGGAGCAGTACGAGCAGGTGAAAGTGCTATCTCACGATCAACTTCGTGAGCGTACGGCACAAATTCGCCAAAGCATCCAAGATGAGGTGAAGCCAGAACGTCAGCAGATCCAAGAGCTTAAAAAAGGGATTGACGAGCTAGACCTCTCGGAGCGTGAAGCTGCATGGGAGCAAATTGATAAGCTCGAGGAGACGATCCTCGACAAGATGGAAGGGAAGCTCAATGAGGTACTCCCCGAGGTCTTTGCCATTGTCAAGAGTACGGCACAGCGTTTTGCCGACAACGAGGAGATGACGGTCACCGCGACACAGTTTGACCGCGACCTCTCCGTCAATCATGACTTCGTACACATAGAAGGCGATAAGGCGATCTACAAGAATGAGTGGATGGCAGGAGGTAACCTCACCAAGTGGGATATGGTTCACTACGATGTGCAGCTCATAGGAGGTGTGGTGTTGCACCAAGGTAAGATTGCCGAGATGGCAACTGGAGAGGGAAAGACCTTAGTGGCCACTCTTCCAGTATTCCTCAATGCCCTCACGGGCAATGGCGTGCACGTGGTAACCGTCAACGACTACCTCTCCAAGCGTGACGCCGAGTGGATGGGACCTATCTATATGTTCCATGGCATCAGCGTAGATTGTATCGATAAGTATCAGCCCAATTCACCGGAGCGCCTTCGTGCCTACAATTGTGATATCACCTTCGGTACCAACAATGAATTTGGCTTCGACTACCTTCGTGATAATATGGCTCGCACCCCTGCCGA
>NZ_HF988949.1:15526-16788 GCF_000435035.1 Porphyromonas sp. CAG:1061
GCCATTGTCGACGAGGTCGACTCAGTGCTTATTGACGATGCTCGTACCCCACTTATCATCTCTGGTCCAGTAGAGAGCAAGGGCGATCAGATGTTTGAGGAGTTCAGAGGCGATGTGGAGTTGGTAGTTAATGCACAGAAAACCCTTGCCAGCCGTCTGCTTACCGAGGCACGCAAGCAAATTGCTAGCGAAGATAAGAAAGAGCGCGAAGAGGGATTCCTCAAGCTCTATCGTAGCTTCAAGGGACTACCCAAAAACAAAGCCCTCATCAAGTACCTCAGCGAGGAGGGCATCAAGGCAGGTATGCTAGATACCGAGGCGATCTATATGGCCGACAACAACCGCCAAATGCACATCGTCACCGATGACCTTTACTTCGTGATTGATGAGAAGAATAATCAGATAGAGCTTACCGATAAGGGTATTGATCTTCTTTCGGGTAAAAACGAAGACCCAACCTTCTTCGTCCTACCAGATATTGCTTCTCAATTATCGGCTCTAGAGAATGAATCCCTCACAGAGGCTGAAAAGAGTGAGAAGAAAGACCAGCTCCTCACCGATTACTCTATCAAGAGTGAGCGTGTACACACCGTGCAGCAGTTACTTAAGGCCTACACCCTCTTCGAGCGTGACGACCAATATGTGGTGATGGATAATAAGGTGATGATTGTGGATGAGCAGACAGGCCGTATCATGGATGGTCGCCGCTACTCCGATGGGCTCCACCAAGCCATTGAGGCAAAGGAGCATGTAAAGGTGGAGGCAGCCTCTCAGACAAAGGCAACCATCACACTCCAAAACTACTTCCGTATGTACCACAAGCTGGCAGGTATGACAGGTACCGCCGAGACTGAGGCAAAGGAGTTTTGGGATATCTACAAACTAGATGTGGTGGTGATCCCAACCAATAGACCTATTGCTCGTATCGATGAGAACGACCGTATCTACAAGACCGCTCGAGCAAAGTATGCCGCTATTATCGATGAGATTGAGCGACTAATCGGCGAGGGACGCCCAGTCCTTGTTGGTACCACCTCGGTAGAGACCTCCGAGTTGCTCAGCAAGATGCTCACACTCCGTAAGATTCCACACCAAGTCCTCAATGCCAAGCTCCACCAAAAGGAGGCAGAGATTGTGGCAGAGGCAGGTAAGAAGAGTACCGTCACCATCGCCACCAACATGGCGGGTCGTGGTACCGATATCAAGCTCTCCCCTGAGGTGAAAGAGGCTGGTGGTCTCGCCATTATCGGCACCGAGCGTCA
>NZ_HF988949.1:16888-22837 GCF_000435035.1 Porphyromonas sp. CAG:1061
CTTCATCTCCTTTGAGGATAAGTTGATGCGTCTATTTGGTTCTGATAGAATGGCTAGGATCCTTTCTACTATGGGACTAAAGGATGACGATATGCTCGAGAGCAAGCAACTATCCAAGCAGGTAGAGAACGCACAGAAGAAAGTAGAGGAGAATAACTACGGAGTCCGTAAGCATCTGCTTGACTACGACGACGTAAAGAATGCACAGCGTAAGGTCATCTACACCCGTCGTAATCACGCTCTGATGGGCGAGCGTATTGGCCTAGACGTGCTCAACACCCTTACCCAGACGGCAGAAAGCCTTACCGATGGTGCTCCAGATATACCTTTTGAGGAGTTCAAGCAAAGCGTCTTCAAGGCCTTCTCCACCGAGCTACCAATTACCGAGGAGCAGTACAGGCGTAGCAATCCAGACCAGTTGGTAGATGCCATCATGGAGGAGGTGATTGCCAACCTCAAGCGTCGCTCGGAACGTATGGCCGAAGTGACCTATCCTGTACTCAAAGCCTTCTACGATCAGCACGGCGATAATGTAGAGCGCATCGCTATACCAGTGACCGATGGCCGACTAGGCTACAACGTAGTCACCAACCTCAAGGAGGCGGTAGAGACCGAGGGCAAGAGTGTTGCCAAAGCATTCCAAAAGACCATCCTTCTCTACACCATTGATGAGGCATGGGAGCGTCACCTACTCGCCATGGACGAGCTACAGAATGCGGTCCGCAACGTTTCTTATGAAAATAAAGACCCACTAGTTATCTTCAAGGTAGAGGCTTACGAATTATTCCGCTCTATGGTGATAGAGATGAATCAAAAGGCCTCTGAGATAATCATGCGTGGCCACGTCAATATCGCTCCGCAGCAAGAGGATGAGCAGCGTAGAGTAGAAGTGCGTGAGCAGCGTGAAGATCCACTAGCCAATAGACGCAGACGCTATCAAGAGCAAAAGGACGACTATGAGGCAGCACAGCAAGCACGCTATGAGGCTGGCCAAGCCGCAAGCCAACAACCTCAAAAGCAGCAGCCATATATTGCGGAGCAAAAGATTGGTCGCAACGATCCATGCCCTTGTGGAAGTGGTAAGAAGTTCAAGAATTGTCACGGCCGCAACCTTTAATAGATAGATAAGCTATGATACATTCCATGACAGGCTTCGGAAAGGCCGAAGCCTCCACCTCCACCCAGAAGATCGTCGTAGAGATTAGATCTATCAATAGCAAGCAGGCCGATATCAGTCTCCGCTTTCCTCAGGAGATACGCCATATAGAGCTAGCAGCACGCAAGAGAGTTATCCAAAAGCTACAGCGTGGCAAGATTGATATCTTCATCAGCCTTGAACAGCTACATACGGAGCCCAGCCTACAGCTCAATAGCGAGTTGGGTCAGAAGTACTGGCAACTACTTAAGGAGTTTAGCGAGGAGACCACCATTCCACTGCCTACCGACCCCTTGCGTATGGTACTCAATATGCCAGGGGTAATGAACACCGAGAGCTCCACCTCCGAAAAAGAGACTGAAGACCTCGAGAATATCACCATGCAGGCGATTGAGGAAGCGTGTGATAAGCTCAATGAATTTAGACTACAAGAGGGCAAGTCGCTCTACGATGGCTTTATGAAGAATGCCAAGACCATCGCACAGCTCCTTGATAGTGTAGATCCATACGAAGCTGAGCGAATTACCGAGATTCGGCAAAGGATAGAAGAGGGGCTAAGCAAGTATGTTGATATCGAGTACGACCGCTCTCGCTTGGAGCAAGAGATGATCTACTACATTGAGAAGCTAGATGTGAATGAGGAGAAAAATAGGCTTCGCAACCACATCAAGTACTTCATCGAGACCCTCGATCACGAGGAGGTAGGTCAGGGACGCAAGCTCGGCTTTATCGCACAAGAGATGGGCCGAGAGATCAATACCCTAGGCTCCAAGAGCAACCACGCCACGCTCCAACAGATTGTGGTTAAGATGAAAGATGAATTAGAGCAGATCAAGGAACAAGTCCTCAACGTACTCTAACAATCGACACCATACCTATTATATAGCACTATGTCTGGCAAACTGATTATATTCTCCGCCCCTAGTGGCTCAGGGAAGAGTACCATCATCGACCAATTGACCAGCAAGCACGGTCTCCGTGGACACTTCTCCATATCAGCAACCTCCAGAGCCCCTCGTGGAGAGGAGCAAGATGGTATTCACTACCACTTCCTCTCCACAGAGGAATTTAAGCAACGCATCGACCTAGGAGACTTCCTCGAGTACGAGGAGGTCTACGAAGGTTGCTTCTACGGAACGCTTAGGAGCGAGATAGATGATACCCTCGCACGAGGCGAGACCGCACTACTGGATATCGACGTTAAGGGAGCACTCAATATTAAGAAAGCTTACGGTGACCAAGCACTCACCCTATTCATACAGCCTCCAAGTATCGATACCCTTCGGCAGCGATTGGAATCGCGAGGCACCGACTCCCCCGAAAAGATAGCGGAACGACTCGCCAAGGCAGAGACCGAACTGAGTTACGCCCCACTCTTTGATCGCAAAATCATCAATGACCAGCTCGACGTGGCATGCCACGAAGCAGCAGAGATCATTCAGCGGTTTATTGAAGAGGAGAGGCGAGTACTACTTTTCCCCGGATCATTCAACCCTATGCATGTCGGGCACCTCTCACTTGCCAATTATTTGGTAGAGAAGTACTCCGATCGCTTCGATGAAGTGTGGTTACTCCTCACACCCGCCAGCCCCTTTAAGGAAGATCGCACACAGCTCCCCACCCCCTTTAGGGCAGAGTGGATTCAGCTCCTGATCCAGCATTACCCCAAGCTACGCTTGTCACAAGAAGAGGAAGAACTCACCCCGCCCTACTACACCATCAATACCATACGGCATCTCAAGGGAAAGTATCCAAAGACCTCCTTTACCCTCCTAATCGGTGGGGATAGCCTCCTCACCCTTCCCAAGTGGCACAAAGCGGATAAACTCCTCCAAGAGGTCCCCATCATCGCCTACCCACGCCCAGGATATAGCGTTGAAGAGGCTCCTCGGGAGGTGAGCGAAAAAGTAGAAGTCCTCAAAGAGGTTCCGACCTTTCATATCTCCAGCACCCGAATCCGTCGGATGCTACTAGAGGGCAAGGCACTCCCCTACCTCCTCGCCACAGAACTCACCCACCCCCTCTACCGAGAGCTCCACTTCCAGCTTCTCCAGCTACAGCATTAAGTTAAAAGAGTCCCCAGCCATTGAAGTGTGGCTGGGGACTCTTTTTTTTATGAGGACATTACGAGAAGGCGATCTACTCTACTGTTAATGGCAGTATAGATTTATCCGTCTCACAAAGGTTCCTAGGCTTGTGGGAATGGCTTTCACGATCACCGAGCCAATCAGTGATAATACCCCTCTCTAAGTCCACAAAAAACCTCCATGCTAGTAGGGTAAAAGTTGAGATGCAACTAAGCAATCGGCGAGTTGCAACTAAGCAATTGACGAGATGCAACAAAGCAAATGCTTAGTTGCATCTCGGCTGATGCCTTTATATAGCACTGAACTCTAATCGGTTATAAAAGGGGGTACCGTGACCTTTTTTAGACAGCTTTTCACCATATCTCACAGCTTGAAATTTCAGAGAGGGAGAAATGGTTATTTTAATATGTTAGCCTGCCCACGATGTGTTAAAAGCTTGTAAATGCGGTGGTTATTTGGTAAGTTTGTAGAGCATTTGGTAAAGTTGTGCCCCTAATCCTTGCCTTTATTGGAATAGTAAGCTACCATTTTGCCACCATGCTCACCATTCATATACATAATGCTCTCCCTTATAGAGAGAGGGGTGCTTAAATATCAACATAAATAGAAGTCAATGTACAGAATCATCGCCATTCGCACTTATCTCGTGGTAGGACTCCTATCGGTGCTATCGTGGGTGGGGTGTCAGCGACAGAGGGAAATAGATGAGCCTGAGGCTCGTAGCGAGATACAGTTTCATGCCTTTGTCAATCAGCAATTGAAAGGAGCCGACGAGACCCTCTCTACATTAGCAAAGAGTGGCTTTAATATCCGAGCTTACGGACAGGGGCAGCTCTACTTCGAGGATCGAGTGACTGCCACCGATCCCAGTGCTGGCACTGGCGTTTGGAATACTGCGAGTACCCATATATGGCCAAGCTATGAACTGGACTTTATTGGGTATAATGGCTTAGGCAACTATGGCACATTGGACTTAGAGGCTATAAACAAGAGCATTAAGCTAAGCACCCCTGAGCAGGTGGAGAAGCAGGTAGATCTCCTTGTAGCACGCACCAAGGGGCGAGTAACTGAGCACGGCACAGATGGAGTACCGCTTTACTTTAGGCATCTTCTCTCACAGCTCTCTGTGCAGGCGATGAATAGCAATGAAGCCTACAAGGTCGAGGTAGTTGGCGTAAAGATCGCACGCATACGATCTAAAGCTACTTTGACTCTTCCTACCGAGATAAAGCTCAGCGAGGAGCTCACTAGCTACACAGATTTAAGCACTCCTAAGAGCTTCGGACTAGCTACTCCCGAGGTGATTACACTTGGGGAGACTCCTCAGTGGATTGGCAATAGTGCCAAGGGCAACTTTATGCTCATTCCGCAGCCGATTACGGCGTGGAATAGAGCAGAGCAAGCTGGGGGAGCGACAGACAACGAAGGGACCTATCTCGGACTATTGCTTAGGATTACCACGCCTGCAGGGGCTCAATACTATCCACTCGAGGAGGGAAAGTATGCCTATGCTACGGTACCTCTCTCCCTGCCTGAAGGATTGAAGCCTGGGATGCACTATATGGCGACACTAGACTTTAGTAAGGGAGCAGGCTATCAAGAGCCAGAGCTGGGTAAGGGCGTTCCTACCGACTTGCCCGCGGGCGTAGAGGTAAGCACTCGGCCGTGGGGCGGAATGGAGAAGCCAGGCGAACCGATACTAGGTGGAGCGATTGGATTTGAGATATCACTGGAGCCTTGGAAAGAGAAAGGCATCGACCTTCAGCTGGAAGCTGATCAGCGAAAGCCTATCACAATGCAGTATGGTAGCAAACGGATGGAATTCTCTATTCCCAAGGAGGCTACCGAACTGAAGGAGAGCGTTATTCCTAAAGTAAAAATGCCTGGACGGAAGTTCATCAGATGGGAAGACGGCAAGGGGAATCCGATTACGTTCCCTTACCATCTCACCAGCGACTTTGTGCTCACGGCCAAATTGGAGTCGTACTATGCGACGCTAGTGGTGACACAGGGCTTCCAATTCAAGAACGATCAAACAACCAACAATAAGCGATTGGAGCTGACCGAAGAGGGTTACTTGCCAGTGTTACCTGAGCTAGAGCCAGTGAAAGGTACAATCTTTAAGCCTCAAGACCCTCGGGGCTTTGTAGGGTGGACTAAGGATACCCATCCGACCATCAACTCAGAAGTGGTATCTATGGAGACTGTTTTTGATAGCAATGTAGAGCTGTATGCCATTCTTACCTCAGGAGTATTCTCTAGTACTACTGGCAGTGAACTATTCTATGTCCCTGGTACCGGTGGAACTCGCCCAGAGCATTTTACCTTCAAAGGAGGTGTCAGCACCGCACGAAGCACTCTGAGATCAACGCCAGAGGGGATCAAGATACAAAATCTCTACGTGGCAAAGCACCCAATTACTCAGGCTGAGTATCAGCTGGTGATGGGCAGTAACCCTTCCTACTTTACCGACCCAGACCAATCTCGGTTCGCTGGCAATAACTTTAAGGGAGTTCTGCGTGCCAATGCTGGTGAAAGACCTGTAGAATCGGTCACTTGGATGGACGCCATACATTTCTGCAATCAACTGAGCAAAAAGGATGGCTTAACCCCCGTCTACACCATCACAGGTGACACCCCCGAGCAGGTGACACGCGACCCCAATGCCAATGGCTACCGTCTCCCCACCGAGGCAGAGTGGATATG
>NZ_HF988949.1:22853-27459 GCF_000435035.1 Porphyromonas sp. CAG:1061
CCCACCGAGGCAGAGTGGATATGGATAGCCACAGCAGCAAGTGGAGCCAACGACACAAATATAGCCCAAAAGAGCAACATCGGTTCTGTTCTCTTTGGCAACTTTGCTTGGTTTAGAGATAATGCGATGCTAGGAGCTCAGACCAACCTCAATCCTAAGGTTTGGCAAGCATTTACCAATCCTGAATATGGCACTAAACCCGTAGGAGGCAAGAAGCCTAATGAGCTGGGCATCTACGACATGAGTGGCAATGTATGGGAATGGGTGGAAGACTGGTACGGAGAGCGCACCTACGAGCGTGACAATGGTCCAGCGAGTGGTACCTATAAGGTATTGAAGGGCGGAAGCTTCCACGCTAGGAAGGAATTCCTAAAAGTGGATTACCGTAAGAAGCACCTACCTGATCGGACCAATAAATTGATCGGCTTCCGAATCGTCCGTAATGTGATGACCAATAACTAAGTAAGCAATATTTATGAGACCTAATATAATAACAACCCTACTCCTCTTTACACTCCTAATAATAGGAGGCTCCAGACCTCTATATGGGCAGGAGCTACAGGAGAATTGGTGGAGCAATGGCAAGTATGCAATAGAGGATGTCGCCGATCCAGTCTACTCTTTTGACGAAGAATATATGAAAGATGTCCCCAACATCTATCTACCGATAGGCAAAACGGGCAAGCTCCCCGTAGTCATAGTGGTACATGGTTGGGCAGCATACAAAGAGCAGATGCACGACACTGCACAATTACTCGCCTCGCACGGCATGCTCGTGCTGGTTTATACCGCCATGGATCAGAATCAGCCTTTTCAATGGTTGGACGGCATCATCGCTGCCTACACGCTACTCGAGGGAGAGAATCGGCGCCCTGGTTCCAAGATACATAATAGGGTCGACTTCCAGAGAATTGGACTACTCGGACACTCAATGGGTGGAACGGGGGTACTCTTTTCGGCAGCCATGGAGAAGCCCAATGGACTGCGGGGAAAGATCAAGACCGTAGTGAGCTTGATGCCCTATCACGGCACCACCAACTTCATATCCGATGCGGTGGCTGGAGGAAAGGATAAGCTAGGGTGCGACGTTTCTGCTACTCCCAATGCTACACTCATCATCTCTGGAGAAGTAGATGAAGTGAATGAGCCCATTGGTGGCTATGAGTTTTATCAGACACTTACGCAAAACAAACGGGTATTCTTTTCCATGAAGGGGACACACCACAATGATTGGCGAAATAAAGAGGGCAAAGAGTCTGAGAATTATCCTATCGTGATGCCTGTAGTCTCCTCATGGATGCTTGCCTACCTCTGTGGAGAAAGACAATATGAAAGCTTCTTCAAAGAAGGAGGGCTTTACTTTGAGAAGTGGATACGCCCCACCCTCAAAGGAAATGTTAAAGTAGGTAGAGGGGAATTCCCAGCGTTTGAGATAAAGGAACCTTAAAAAGAGATGAAGAAAAATAGGAGACATCATAGTGTAGTGCAGTGCCTATGGCTGGCAATGCTACTGCTGTGTGCAAAGCCACTTATGGCACAGCAGGTTCAGGCAGTAGAGGTACAGCAGGCTCCCTCTGAGGTGCGTCGAAGCTGGCTCTCAGTACGAACCAATGCTTTAGCTGATATAGCATTGGTGCCCAATCTCGGCCTAGAGGCATTTATTGGAGAGCATTGGAGCTGGGAGCTCTCGGGCTACGGAGCGTGGTGGTCCAAGCCCAAAGCCAACTTCTGCTGGCGACTGAAAGGCTTGGAGAGCGAGGTCAAGTATTGGCTCGGGCAGAGGGAGCAAGGGGGCAAAGGGCATCACATAGGCCTCTATACTCAGCTCTTTGATTACGACTTTCAAATGGGAGGGCAAGGAGTGCTCGGCGATCGCACGCATTTTGGTATAGGTGTGGCGTATGGCTATGCTTGGAGCCTCGGCAAGCAGTGGACCCTAGAGGGAACCATAGGGATAGGTTATCTCCACGGTACTTTCAAGCAGTATGGAAAGCAGACAAATGGTTGCTTTCCGTGGGTGACAACGAAGCAGCTGGACTTCGTAGGCCCTACTAAGCTTTCACTCTCAATCGTCTACAGGTTATGGTAAAAGGACTAAAATATATCTTCTTGCTCTTACTACCACTTCTCTTTGTCCAATGCCAGCACAAGGAGCTCTGCTACTCCCAGGCGGTAGAGGTGGAAGTTCGTTTCGATTGGTCACAAGTACCTGAGCCACACGTGGCGGGTATGACCACTTACTTCTATCCCCTTGATAATGGCTCCGCACCAGTACGGCGAGACTTCCAAGACAAGGCGGGAGGAAGCACCACACTACGTGACGGACGCTATAGAGTGGTCGGCTTCAACAATACCTCTAGCATCCTACAGCATAGAGGCGAAGAGCACTATGAGACGATAGAGAGTTTCACTCGTAATTGTAGCCCGCTTTCGGGTGCCCTTCTCTCCCTGAGGGCACCATCGTGGGATGCGGGGAAGGACTTCCGATTACAGCCTGAGCCTTTCTATGCAGGACGAGTAAAGGAGACAAAGATTGTACCACAAGCCGATGCCACCTTAAGGCAAGTGGTGACGATAGTGATGGAGCCATGCTATCGAGAGGTGCAGATTCGGCTCACCAATGTACAGGGCTTGCAGGCGGTTCAGGGTATCTCGGCAGGCTTTGGAGGCGTGGCACCAAGCTACTTCATTGGTTTGGATAAGTGGCACGAAGGAAGTGCCTACCACCCAATAGCTATGAAGTGGAAGGGAAAGGAGGTAGAAGGCAATATGATCACCTATGGATTGCTCCCAAAAGCAAAGGGCGGGCGACAAGAGCTCATCCTCTATGTGGTGATGGCTGATGGCAAGGGCTACACTTATACCTTTGATGTCACCGAGCAAGTGGAGAAGCAAAAGGGGAAGGCATTGGTTGATATAAAGCTGGACGAGGAATTGCCCCTACCTCGAATAGATGAATCGGCTCGCAGCGGTCTAAGCATTACTGTGGAGAGTTGGAGGAAAGTCTACCTGAATATCAAGATGTAAAGGCAATAAAATAATAACTACATAAAGAGAAAGAGAAGATGAAAAGAGTAATGAAATGGGCAGTGATAGCTATAGCCTCAGCGATGGCGATGGCTTCCTGTAGCAAAGTAACAGACATAGCAGAGCCAGCAAGAGAGCAGGGGCAGATTGGGTTTACCCCCTTTATTGCAAATAGTCTACGTGCTGCGGAGATGGATATAGCTACTCTCAAGGGTACAGGTTTTACCGTATCGGCTTTTGGTAATGGAGCAGCTTATTTCGAAGGAAAGACGGTGAAGCCTGAGATCACTGGCGACCTTTGGGCACCCCAAGGAGGAGATATCCCTTGGCCAAGCTTTGAACTCGATTTTATCGCTTATGCCAACCTTGGTGAGTACGCAACAGCAACCATCGCCCAGACTGGCTCGAAGCTAGAATTGACCACCCCAACGGAGGTCGCAAAGCAGGTGGACGTCATCGTGGCTCGTGCCAAAGGCAATGGTGCCGATCACGCAACGACTGGCGTGCCACTCAATTTCAAGCACGTGCTCTCACAAATAGAGGTAAAGGCGGTGAATAGTAATGCCAATTCAGACTACAAGATCAAGGTGGCTGGAGTGAAGATTGGTCGCATCGTGAAGAAAGCCACCTTTGCCTATCCTGCAGATACCAAGAGCTCAACCACACTAAGTGGCTATACCCTTGGCACCGAAAAAGAGACCTTTGCCGATGCCATGACAGAAGCTAAGGAATTATCTGCTACCGCAGTTTCTCTGATGGGTAAGGATGGTAACTTTATGCTGATTCCACAAACGATGACCAAGTGGGATGCCACAACGCACCAAGGGAGTGGCACCGATAATAATGGCGTCTATCTCTCAGTACTCCTCAACATTACGAATAAAGAGGGCGTAGCTATCTACCCAACCGATGGCAAGTATGCTTGGGCAGCTACTCCTTTGGAGATCGCAGGAGGTCTTGAAGCAGGGAAAAAGTATGTGATCACACTTGACTTCAAGGATGGTGCAGGCTACCAAGATCCAGAGGCCAATAAGCCAGCAGGCTTTACCACAGCGACTGGAGTGGAGATTTCTAGCGATCCAGTGAAGCCAGCAATGCCAAAGCCAGGCACCCCTATCCTCACCAATCAACACATTAAGTTCACAGTACAGATAGAGGATTGGCAAGATAGTGATGCGAATACTATTAATATGCCCAACGCATAACAACACATAGAATAACTAGGGATTGGGCTGTGCCAGCCTCCATTATCTGAAGGCTTGGCACTGCCAGCTCCCATTTAATCACAAGTAAAAAAGTGGAGAGAATAAAGAGGTACTTAGGCTGGTCTCTCGTGGCACTCTTGCCACTCCTAGGCAGCTGTGCTAGGGGCGATCGTCCCGATGAGCGCCAGATGATTACTTTTGAGACCAACTGGCTAGAGATGAGGAGCGGAGTGGTGGAAGATCAAGATAACTTCCACGACGATATGCAGGTGACTGCTTTTCTACAAACCCAAGCGGGAAACCCCCTCGGCACTCTCTTTCAAGACCTCCGAGCCACAAAGGCATCAGGCTGGCGCACCAACTATCCGTGGCTC
>NZ_HF988949.1:27480-28562 GCF_000435035.1 Porphyromonas sp. CAG:1061
ACCAACTATCCGTGGCTCGGGAGTGAGGCAGGACGACAGCTCAGCTTCTTCGCCTTTGCTCCGTATGGTGCCCTCACTCCAGCGTGGAATCAAGGAAGCTACACCCTCACCGATAATAGTGGAG
Organism: Porphyromonas sp. CAG:1061; assembly: GCF_000435035.1. Lineage (NCBI taxonomy): Bacteria > Pseudomonadati > Bacteroidota > Bacteroidia > Bacteroidales > Porphyromonadaceae > Porphyromonas > Porphyromonas sp. CAG:1061. Next base: position 27,605 of record NZ_HF988949.1, read on the forward strand.
AGGTAGATATTGTAGCGGCTCAAAAGGTAGTGCCAGCCCACTATGGCAAGCCCGTGCCACTTCATTTCCAGCACCTCCTCTCAGGGGTGAGCTTTGTCGTTCATGAGGAGACCCCTGATATGACCATCACCTCGGTAGAGCTACGTGGCATCCTCTCTACAGCGACCTACTCTATTAAGCAACAGCAGTGGGCCCACTACTCCGATCCTCGGACCTATACCTGGACGGGTGAGGTGGATCATACGGCTAGCACTTCGGTAGATACCCCCATCACCATCACCCCTTTCTTTCTAATCCCACAAACACTATCGGACGAAACCAAGATAATCGTTAAACTCAAGCGACCAGGCAGCAACGACACGGAACTAAAAGAACTCCCTCTCACTAATCAGCACCTTGAGATAGGAGAGCATTATGTCCTCCGTCTCCAGCTTACTGAATAAAAGAAGCATCTCATCATGGATTTTTATACTACTGCCAATCGCTTTGGCGAACCAATCCAATAACTCAGTTAACTAAATAATTCCAAGAGATGCCCCCCTGCAACTCCTTGCGGTGGGCATCCTTTTTTTCATCACCCACACCCCCTACTCCCCTCTTCTACAGTGGCAAGCCAAATGAGAATAGAGTAAAATCTGCTCTAAGATAAGGAGGTGACTTAGTGTCAGATAACGGAGGGTAACTCTCCTAACACGCTCGTTTTGGTAGGGTTAATCCTGAGGTCAAACTTGTGTTAAGGTTCGGCACTATGGACCTAGACCTGTGACTATTTTATTTAATACGAACCTCGGCAGAGGTAGAGGTCTTGCCAATCTATCAGTAGTTTAACTAATATAATGTTGTAAAAATGAGGAGTCAAAACGCCTCTCCATTATTCATAATAGCCACATCTAACCCTTCGCACAACAGTATTAATACTAGAGGTATACAAGGAAAAGAAAGCGTGGTGAAGTGCTAG
>NZ_HF988949.1:28662-31819 GCF_000435035.1 Porphyromonas sp. CAG:1061
ACCAACTGAGCTACGAAGTCATTTGCTTTAGGAGGTCGTTACCTCTCGTTTGCGATTGCAAAGGTAACACAAAATATTTATTTGACCAAAAATATTGGACTTATTTTTTCACCTTATCCGGATTTCGCTTAATATATTCGCTCCAAGAGCTACTTCCAGAGCTTTTATGCGGACGCAGTTGCTGCAGATGATGGGTCAATGCCACCGCCACCGCATCTGTAGCATCATTTTTCTCCATTATCGCCTCCTCCGGTATCTTCAGCATATACTGTAGCAGAGCCGCCACCTGCTCCTTGCTTGCATTTCCTTTACCCGTAACCATACGCTTAATAGTACTTGGTGCATACTCCGTAACCGGGATACCCGCCTTAAGGGCAGCCACCATCGCCGCTCCTTGTGCACGTCCTAGCTTCAGGGTTGTCTGTATATTGACCCCATAAAAAGGGGCCTCCAATGCCATCGCCGTGGGAGCATATCTCGTGATCAGTGCTTCTACCGCCTCTTGTATCTTCAGAAGACGAGAGTAGTGCGACTTATATCGGTCAAGCCGAAGGATTCCCATCGCCTCTAGTGCTGGCTTATTGCCCGACACTCTTAGCACCCCGTAGCCCATCACGATCGTACCAGGGTCGATGCCTATGATTACTTGTTGATCCATTATCTAATTGTTCTCCTACAAAGTTAAGTATAAATGAGCAATCTACCTCAAAGGGTTTTAGTAACTTTGCCCATATTTAATTGACACCTATTAGATTAATAAAAGATATGACGCGACGCAAAACAACATTTTGGGCACTTCTAATCCTCACTCTCTCCGCCATCTTTGTAGGGATAAAGCTGTACCAACAGTCTTCAAAAGCAAAGACACAAGAGAGATACGCAGTGATCCTCTCGCTCGACGGCTTTAGGTATATGTACCTAGACGAGATACCCACCCCGTTTCTCGACGCCATGGCAGCAGAAGGGGTATCAGGCTCCCTACAGCCCTCCTACCCCAGCAATACCTTCCCCAACCACTATAGCATGGCCACAGGACTTTATCCCCAAAACCACGGCATTGTCAACAACCGTTTTTGGGTCAATGAACTCAACGACTATTACCGTCTCGGTGATAGCACTCGAGTATACAATCCTGCCTTTTATGGGGGTGAACCCATCTGGAATACCGCCGAGAAACAAGGGATAAAAGCAGGCTCCTACTTCTGGGTAGGCTCTGAGACAGCTGTGCAAAATATGCACCCTAGCTATTGGAAAAAGTATGATGCCGACACCTCCTTTACAGCTCGTGCCGACTCCGTGATCGCGTGGTTACAAAAGCCGATTGAAGAGCGTCCTCGCCTTATCACCTGGTATCTCCAAGAGCCCGACCACACTGGTCACACTTGTGGTACCGAGAGCGACGAACTCAAGGCGATGGTTGCCAAGGTGGATAGTGTGGTAGGCTATTTTAGAAGTGAGCTAGCCAAGCTTCCCATCGCTTCACAAGTTGATTTTATTATAGTCTCCGACCACGGGATGAAAGATTATGAGCCCGAAAAACTCGTCAACCTATGGGACTACCTACCAGCAGATAGCTTCAGCTATATCGTTGATGGCACCCCCACCCTCCTCTACACCAAGCGCCCAGAGTATATTGACGAGGCCATGTCGGTGCTTGAAAAGATTCCAAATATCACCGCCTATCGAAGGGCCGATGTACCTGCACGCTTCCACTTTAGCGAAGGAGAGCGACTCGGAGACATCGTCGTAATGCCCGAACTCGGTGGCTATATCTTCTTCAGAGAAGAGCCAGAGCTCAAGCTTGCTGCCGGTCACGGGTTTGATAATTCAGTGCCCGAGATGCAAGCCATATTCTTTGGTGTAGGTCCCTCATTTGCCAAAGGCAAAAAGGTGAGTCAAGTCCCCAACGTAGCCATCTACCCACTCCTCTGCCACCTACTCCAGCTAACACCAGCCTCCAACGATGGCACCGAAGAGGATGTGCAGAAGCTCCTAGGCCACTAAGTATCACATTGACTATTTGCACCACAAAAGAAGGAAATGGATAATACCCAACACAGCAGTCACACCATAAAGGAAAGAATCACCACCCGAGATTCCAATATGGAGCTACTACGTATTGTAGCTACCCTATTGATCCTCGTAGTCCACGCTAATTACTTTAGTCAGGGGTCCCCACAGTGGGAATGCTTCACACAGAACACCTATTATTCCATTTGGATGGTGCTCTGTCAAAGCCTATCCATTGTATGCGTCAATCTCTTTGTACTTATATCTGGATGGTTTGGGATCAAACCCAGGCTAAAAGGGTTCTTCAACTTTATCTTTCAGTGCCTCTTTTACTCCACAGCCATCTATATAACGGCTCTCTTATGGGGGTTTTCCGATCTTACTTTCAAAGGAATTGCACAGGTATTATATGCCACCAAACTTGGTTGGTTTATTAAAGCCTATATTGGGCTCTATATCTTATCTCCAGTTCTTAATCTCTTTATTGAGCATAGCTCTAAACGGGTTTATGAAATAGTACTGATCGTATTCTTCATATTCCAATCCACTTATGGTTGGTTAGGCAATGCTTACTTCTTTAATGAAGGTTATTCAACACACTCATTTATAGGTCTCTACCTACTCGCTAGGTACATTCGTATCTATAAGCCTCGTTTTTCTCAGTTACCCAAAAGCATAGACCTCCTTACTTACATTGGCATTTCACTCATCGTCACCACCCTTATCGTCTCTTTGCCCATTATTGGGGAGGGATGGGGTAATTTAGCAAGGGTTGCTAAAGCCATCTATAATAGACACCACTACCTTTTTGACTACTTAGCTCCAACTGTCATTATCTCATCAGTTGCTTTACTGCTATTCTTTTCAAAACTAAATATTCAATCCAAGCTGATTAATTGGAGTGCAGCCTCCTCCTTCTCTGCCTACTTAACTCACGCAAACCCCAATATCACTCCCTACTATACCACCGCTGTTCTTTACTTCTATGCCACCTACAGCCTTCCAGTGGCTATATTATACACTGGACTGATGATTCTTGGCATATACCTTGCTTCCACTCTGATTGATCAGATTCGTATCGTTGCTTGGAATTATATTTCAAGGAGAGTATAAAAAAAGCGGCTAGTGAACAGTGTCCAACACTAAT
>NZ_HF988949.1:31877-33089 GCF_000435035.1 Porphyromonas sp. CAG:1061
ATTAGCGATTAGTGGTGAGATAGATAGTTAGCTACGCTATCGTGGCTCTCCTTGATCGCCTCCTGGCCATCGTTCCAGTTGGCAGGGCACACCTCACCATACTCCTCATAGTGCTTCAGGGCATCTACCATACGAAGCACCTCATCCACATTACGTCCGAGTGGCAGGTCATTCACAAGCATATGGCGTACAATACCCTCCTTATCAATCAGGAATAGACCACGGTAAGCTACAGGATTACCCTCAAAGATTAGGTTACCCTCCTCATCATAATCCTCCTCACCAGCCAAAACGCCGAAGTTTTGAGAGATCACCTTTGAGAAGTCGGCAACGATTGGATACTCCACCCCCTTGATACCACCTTCCTTACGATCCTGAGAAAGCCAAGCAAAGTGCGAGAATTGGCTATCCACTGAGCAACCAATCAGCTGCACATCACGCTTCTCAAACTCCGCGAGCTTTGCCTGGAATGCGTGTAGCTCCGTAGGACACACAAAGGTAAAGTCCATAGGGTAGAAGAAAAGGACTACATACTTCTTTCCCTCAAATTGCGATAGAGTAAAGTTCTCAATAAACTGACTACCCTTCACAGCCGTTGCACTAAAATCAGGTGCTTTCTTTCCTACTAATGTAAACATATCTATTTGTAAATCTTAATCCATCACTCACATCTATAGAGAGCTTTGTGACGGGGTGAATAAAAAACAACTTTCTAAAGAAGGAAAAACTTCTCCTCCTCTATTACCAATAACATTCATCACCCCCGAAATGTTTAGAAAACAAATCTTGACATCGGAAAATTATTATCGCCTGAAAAAAACACTAGCCACGACACTCCTATACCACTTTTCCCATTGACTATTACCCCATAGTGTAAGTAGCCAAAAGATGAGTTGCAACTAAGCGATCGGCGAGTTGCAACTAAGCAAATGCCGAGATGCAACTAACCGATTGCTTAGTTGCAACTCAATTGACGCCATCATATCACACTGAAAAACAATGAGTTACAAAATCACTTTCAACGCCCTATAGCAAAGCTAAAAAAACAACCTAATTCTATGATCAAGAGAAGTACAATAATCCCATCAACCCGTACGAAACATTCTGCAATTGATACTGAATAAAAAGCTAAATATCAGACTCCTTAATGTACAGGGCGAATGCAGGGGTTACGCATTAGAAAAGACTTGTCGAGTAGTATTCATCTGAGTA
>NZ_HF988950.1:0-9240 GCF_000435035.1 Porphyromonas sp. CAG:1061
CAGATGAGCGTCCTGATTATCAGAGAGTTACAAAATCCCTTCTCCGACCGTTTTTCCGCCACCTCCAATAGTTGGTTTCCTCATCGGACGAGTCGGACAAGTCAGACAGGTCGGACAATACCCTATCTCCCCCTATTCGTTGCGGCGTCCGACTTGTCCGCCTCGTCTGACCCGTCCGACTTGTCCGATTAGGCACTCCCTAAAGGGCTCTTTGAGGTGCTTTTGGGGTAATTACGGAAATCATTCGTCATTGTATTTTAGGAGGCGTTGTATTTTTTTTGTACTTTTGCTACAGTTTGGTCATAAAGGAAGCTGAACCCTCTACTCACCGACCTTGTAGAGGAGAGATAAAAAAAGGCTACACGACTCGACAACAACCTATAACGACACACCTACATTATGGACTGCAAAGAGGGGACAATTAGTCAGATAAAGGACGATAGGATCGTGGTGCTCATAGAGCGTCGCTCGGCCTGTAGCACTTGCCACGCTCGTGGCGCTTGTCTCTCTTCGGATAAGGATGAACAGTTGATTGAGGTCTCGGATTACCCCCTCGGAGTTCAGGTGGGTGATCGGGTTCGCTTGATTCCAGCTAAGGGGGGTAGCCCTCTGAAGGCGGTGCTCTTTGCCTTTGTGATACCGATTATCCTCTTGGCAGTGCTTTCCATCGGGATGAATATGGCGGGGGTGAGTGAAGAGATCCTATTGGTATCGCTTGTGGGGGTGCTTTTGCTTTATGCGGGGCTCCTGAAGTTGTTGGGTGGCTATTTCAACCAGACGTTTAAGCTCCGTGCGGAGTTGGTGAAGTGAATGTATGGTGGCGGTAGTATGCCACAGCGAATTATATATATCAATAAGCAATAAGTTATGATAGTGACGATTCTGTTCCTTGCCATTGTAGGTGCCCTTGCAGCCCTGCTTCTCTTTGTGGTCTCTAAGAAGTTCCACGTAGAGGAGGATGCTCGTATTGAGCTGGTGAATGAGGCGCTCCCTGGTGCTAACTGTGGAGGGTGTGGCTATCCTGGCTGCTCTGGCTTTGCACGTGCCTGTGTGGAAGCGGAGTCGATGGAGGGGCTATTTTGTACCGTAGGTGGTAATGATACGATGCTCAAGGTGGCCGACATCTTGGGGCGTACTGCGGTGGAGGCGGAGCCCCAACTGGCGGTGGTGAGATGCAATGGTACATGCGATGCCCGCCCCAAGGTCAATCAGTATGATGGAGCTAGTAGCTGTGCGATAGCGGCAGCGACCTATGGCGGTGAGACGGGCTGTACCTTTGGCTGTCTCGGCCTAGGCGATTGTACACTGGCGTGTGGCTTTGATGCGATCAAGATGAATCCGCTTACGGGACTGCCTGAGGTGGATGAGGAGCGTTGTACTGCCTGCGGTGCCTGTGTGAAGGCTTGCCCAAAGATGATTATTGAGCTCCGCAAGAAGGGACCTAAGGGCCGCCGTGTCTTTGTCTCTTGCGTGAATAAGGAGAAGGGTGGTGTGGCTAAGAAGGCGTGTGATAATGCCTGCATCGGCTGCTCGAAGTGCTTCAAGGAGTGTAAGTTTGAAGCGATCACCATTGCTAATAACCTTGCTTATATTGATCCCAATAAGTGCCGTCTCTGTCGCAAGTGTGTAGAGGCGTGCCCTACTGGAGCGATCCACGAGATCAATTTTCCTCCCCGCAAACCTAAGGCAGAGCCTGTAGTAGAGACAGCGGAGGCGTGATCAGTACGAAATATAGATACCTTATATATATAGGAGTATGTTGAAGACATTTAGAATCGGTGGTATTCATCCACCAGAGAGGAAGCTCTCTAGCGACCGTCCGATAGAGGAGCTACCTATGCCAGAGCGTGTCCGTATCCCGCTTGGTCAGCATATTGGTGCACCTGCCGAGGCACTTGTGAAGCGAGGCGACACGGTGAAGGTAGGTACCCTTATCGCCAAGGCTGGCGGTTTTATCTCGGCCAATATCCACTCGAGTGTATCGGGCGTGGTGGAGAAGCTGGAGGAGGTGGTGGATGCCTCGGGTTATCCCAAGACGGTCATCACTATCAAGACCGATGGCGAGGACACGTGGGAGGAGACTATTGACCGCTCACCCGAAGTGATCCGAGAGGTGACGATGAGCCCTGAGGATATTGTGGCTCGTATTCAGGAGTGTGGTATCGTGGGTATGGGAGGTGCTACCTTCCCAACCAATGTGAAGCTACTGCCCCCTAAGGGAAGCCAACCAGAGGTGGTGATCATCAATGGTGTGGAGTGTGAGCCTTATCTAACTGCCGACCACCGGCTGATGCTGGAGCGTGGTGAGGAGCTCTTGGTGGGGCTCTCTATCCTGATGAAAGCCGCTGGGGTATCAAGAGGTGTGATCGGTATTGAGAATAATAAGAAGGATGCGATACAGCACCTTACGGAGCTAGCGAAGTCTTTTGCGGGGATTGAGATCCAACCGCTGAAGGTGAAGTACCCACAAGGTGGCGAGAAGCAGCTGATTGATTCGGTACTGAAACGCCAGGTGAAGAGTGGTCAGCTACCTATTACGGTGGGAGCCATTGTGCAGAATGTGGGGACAACCCTAGCTGTCTATGAGGCGGTACAGAAGCACAAGCCACTCTTTGAGCGTATCGTGACGGTAACGGGAGTGGACCTTCCGAAGCCCTCCAACTTCCTCGTACGTATCGGCACCAGTTCGGCTACGCTGATTGAGGCGGCTGGCGGTCTTCCTGAGTCGAGTGGCAAGATCATCAGTGGTGGTCCTATGATGGGTAAAGCCCTCGTGACTGATGATGTGCCAATTGCCAAGGGTAGTAGCGGTATCCTAGTTTTGAAGAAGGAGGAGACTGCACGTAAGCCAATGCGTAGCTGTATCCGCTGTGCTAAGTGTGTACATGCTTGCCCTATGGGGCTCAATCCCGCCTTCTTGATGAGAGATACGGTATTTAAGGATTGGGAGGTATTGGAGAAGAATCATGTGGTGGACTGTATTGAATGTGGCTCTTGTAGCTACAGCTGTCCAGCTAATCGACCATTGCTCGACCATATCCGCCAAGGTAAGCGGACGGTGATGGGTATTATGCGAAGCCGTAAGTCCTAAACGAATATAAGTAATAGAGATATGTCAACTAGTCATAAACTACTCGTATCACCCTCACCACACATACATAGTGGCGACTCGATTGAGCGCAATATGTATGATGTGATCATTGCATTGATTCCTGCACTGGCGGTCTCCTTTTATTTCTTTGGATGGGGCGCCTTTGTGGTGACGCTTACTTCTGTGGCCGCTTGTATGCTCTTTGAGTGGCTGATCAGTCGCTTCTTGATGGGGCGTAAGGAGCTAACCATCTTGGATGGTTCGGCGATCCTCACGGGTCTCCTACTGGCACTCAATGTGCCCTCTACTCTTCCTTTATGGATCATCGTTATCGGTGCCTTGGTGGCGATTGGTATCGGCAAGATGTCGTTCGGTGGCCTTGGGAGTAATATCTTCAACCCTGCTATCGTGGGTCGTGTGATGCTACTCATCTCCTTCCCAGTGCAGATGACTAGTTATCCGATGCCTAGGGGCATGGAGGCTACATTGGATGCTACCTCTGGTGCTACTCCATTGGCGATTGCTAAGGGGGTGGTACGTGGGTCGGAAGGCTTTACGATGGATAAGCTCCCTAGCTTGGTGGATAACCTCCTCGGCTCTGTGGGTGGTTCGCTAGGTGAGGTGAGTGCGGTGGCACTGCTGATTGGATTTGCCTACCTGCTGATTCGCAAGGTGATCACTTGGCACATTCCAGTAGCCATTATCGCTACGGTAGCTATCTTTGCTGGCATTATGAATCTCGCCAACCCTGAGGTCTATGCAGGTCCTCTCTTCCATATCCTAAGCGGTGGATTGCTTCTCGGTGCTATCTTTATGGCGACTGACTATGTCACCAGCCCTATGAGCAATAGCGGTATGCTGCTCTACGGAGTGATGATAGGTATCATTACGATGCTGATCCGTCTCTTTGGTGCCTACCCCGAGGGGATGTCGTTTGCGATTCTCTTTATGAATGGTATCGTGCCTATTATCAATAGGTATATGCCACCTCACCTCTTTGGAAAAGCTAAAAAGTGATGAAGAAGTTACAATCAACCTTACCCAATATGCTGCTATCGCTTACGATTATAGCAGCAGTGGCAGCAGCTTTGCTCGCCTTTGTATACGAGACTACTAAGCCGGTGATTGACGCCTCCAAGACGGAAGCCCTCAAGGCTGGTATCGCCAAAGTACTTCCCAAGGGCTATGACAATGACCCCTACGAGGAGCGGGTGGAGATGAATGAGTATGTCCTCTATCCTGCACGCCAAGGTGATCAATTGATCGGTGTGGCGGTGAAGAGCTTTACCAATAATGGCTTTGATGGCTTTATCAGCGTGCTGGTCGGAATGGATATGGAGGGCAATATCATCGACTACGCTGTGCAAGAGCAGAGCGAAACCCCTGGACTGGGCAGTAAGATGGAGGAGTGGTTCCGCACGGAAGGAACTGCGAGGAGTGTGCTAGGTGCCAATCTAGCGGAGCCGATCAAGGTGTCGAAGGATGGCGGTAGCGTGGATGCCATTAGTGCTGCAACGATCTCGAGCCGTGCTTTCTTGGAAACCCTCAATAGTGCCTACAGTGTGATGCAACAAGCCATCGCCGATGGTCAACTAAAGTAAATGTGTGAGTGACTATGAAGAAATTACAGATATTACTCAATGGACTGATTAAGGAGAATCCTACGCTGGTATTGCTCCTAGGTATGTGTCCGACACTTGGTACCACCTCTAGTGCCAATAACGGTCTGGGAATGGGACTGGCAACAACGTTTGTGCTGATCTGCTCCAACATGGTGGTGGCCTCGGTGAAAAAGCTGATCCCCGATGCGGTACGTATCCCAGCCTATATTGTGATTATTGCTGCCTTTACCACTTTGGTGCAGATGCTTTGCGAGGCTTATGTGCCTGCGCTCTATGCATCGCTCGGTATCTTCTTACCTCTGATCGTGGTGAACTGTATCGTGCTAGGTCGTGCGGAGTCTTTCGCAGCTAAGAATAATGTGTTTGACTCGGCACTTGATGGCATCGGTATCGGTCTTGGCTTTACTATCGCTCTGACCATTATTGGATTTGTGAGAGAGGTGCTGGGCTCGGGTCGTGCTTTTGACCACGTCCTTTTCCCTGAGGAGTATGGGGCACTGGTATTTGTGCTGGCTCCTGGTGCTTTTATCGTGCTAGGCTTTGTGATTGGAATTAAGAATGCGATTGACCGCAAACGCAATAAGACAGCTTAACGACTTATGGAATATTTACTACTATTTATCAGTGCGATCCTAGTTAATAACGTCGTATTCTCACAGTTCTTGGGGATTTGCCCCTTCTTGGGTGTTTCTAAGAAGCTGGATACTGCGGTGGGCATGGGTGCTGCGGTGACCTTTGTGGTGACCATTGCGACACTCGTGACTTATGCGATTCAGAAGCTAGTGCTAGACCCCTACGAGATAGGGTATATGCAGAATATTGCCTTTATCCTAGTGATTGCCTCAGTGGTGCAGATGCTCGAGATGATTCTGAAGAAGATCTCTCCCGCTCTATTCCAAGCACTCGGTGTATTCTTACCTCTGATTACTACTAACTGTATGATCCTAGGTGTGGCGATTACGGTGATCCAAAAGGACTTTAATCTAGGGGAGTCTATCGTCTATGCTATTGCTACCGCTATTGGTTATACCATGGCGATTGTGATCTTTGCAGTAATTAGGGAGCAATTGGCGAAGACCAATGTACCTGCTCCACTTGCTGGTATTCCTATCGCCCTTGTAACGGCAGGCATCTTGGCGATGGCCTTTATGGGCTTTGCTGGTTTGGTATAAGCTACCTATCAATTAAGAAATATAGTGGACGCCTTGGGATAGACTATCTCAAGGCGTCTTTTTGCACTGCTAAACCACTTAAATTGGTATCTTTGTGGGAAATAATATGCGATGCTTATGAAGCTAAGGACTGAGGATTTAGTAAAGAAATACAAGAGCCGTACCGTGGTCAACCATGTCTCCATTGAGGTGGAGCAGGGGGAGATCGTGGGATTGCTAGGCCCTAATGGGGCGGGCAAGACCACTACCTTCTATATGACGGTAGGGCTGGTGACCCCCAATAACGGACGGATATTCCTTGATGATGAGGATATCACCAAGCGACCTATCTATCAGCGTGCGAGGATGGGCATTAGCTACCTCGCTCAGGAGGAGTCTGTCTTTCGTAAGATGAGTGTGGAGGATAATATCCTAGCAGTGCTGGAGATGACGGGGCTGAATCATCAGGAGCAGATCGAAAAGCTGGAGAAGTTGATTGATGAATTTGGTCTGGAGAAGGTGCGGACCAATAATGGCGACCGCCTCTCTGGTGGAGAGCGACGACGTGTGGAGATTGCTCGTTGCCTCGCTATTGACCCGAAATTTATTATGCTTGATGAGCCTTTCGCGGGTGTTGACCCTATTGCGGTGCAGGATATTCAGTTGATTGTCTCCAAGCTGAGAGAGCAGAATATCGGTATCTTGATCACCGACCACAATGTCCACGAGACCCTCTCCATTACCGACCGTGCCTACCTACTATTTGAGGGGCAGGTGCTTTTCCAAGGGAGTGCTGAGGAGTTGGCAGAGAATCCGACTGTGCGGGAGAAGTACCTTGGTAAGGACTTCGTGCTCCGCCGCCGTAAGTTTGACCACGTGACCATGAGGGGCGAAGATGTCGGGCGTTGAGGATTACTCGCAATTACTACAAAGGGCGATTGATGCTTTTGCCTCTCTTCCAGGGGTGGGGCATAAGAGTGCGATGCGCTTGGCTCTTTCTCTCTTAAAGCAGGAGAAGACTTTTACCTATCGTATTTCCGATGCTCTACGCGACCTCGTGGATGGTATACAATACTGCGAGAAGTGCCACAATATCTCCGATGAATCGATCTGTAGCATTTGTAGTGATGAGACACGCGACTCCCATATCCTCTGTGTGGTGGAGAGTGTGCGTGATGTGATGGCAATCGAGCGAACTGGGCAGTATCAAGGGCTTTATCACGTATTGGGCGGGGTGATTTCCCCTATGGATGGGGTGGGGCCTCAAGACCTTTTCCTCCACGACCTCCCTACACGTATTCAAGAGGAAGGGATAAAGGAGGTGATCCTTGCCCTCAGTACCACTATGGAGGGAGAGACGACCAACTTCTACATCTACCGCCTGCTCAAGGGTATAGAGGTGCAGATCACCACCATTGCACAAGGCATTGCGATAGGTGATGAACTGGAGTATGCCGATGATCTCACCCTCGGTCGTAGCATCTTACAGCGAATTGACTTCCAAGAGAGCCTTAAGCGGTAACCCCACTTTTCTGAGACCATCTTGTGGCAGTCTGCCCAAAAAACCTTACATTTGTCCCATCTGAAATTTTTAAACTTATAACACAACTATTATGACAACTTCTACTAAAGGCCACACGTTACGTGACAAAGCCGCAGTGAGGTGGACCGTTTTGATAATGATCGCCCTCACGATGCTTTTCGCCTACATGTTTGTAGACGTCCTTTCACCTCTCAAGACACAGCTCGATCAGGTATTGGGCTGGAATAGTACCGTCTTTGGTACCTATGCGGGGAGTGAATTCTTCGTTAATGTATTCCTACTCTTCCTTATCTTTGCAGGTATTATCCTGGATAAGATGGGTGTTCGCTTCACCGCTATCCTCTCAGGCTCTCTGATGGTGATCGGTGCAGGTATCAAGGTATATGCCCTGAGTTCTGCTTTCAATGCTGGAGCCTTCCCTTACGATCTACTAGCCGGTTGGTTCCCCAACTTTCCACCTTCTGCAGCCCTAGCATGTGCAGGTTTTGCTATCTTCGGTATGGGTACCGAGATGGGTGGCGTGACCGTTTCCCGTGCTATTGTAAAGTGGTTCACCGGTTATGAGCTAGCGATGGCGATGGGAATTGAGATGGCGATCGCCCGCCTTGGAGTGTTTGCTGTATTCCAGACCTCTCCTCGTATCAACCAATGGATGGTGAATAAACTTGGCGTTTCTGAAGGATTGGATGCACTGCAGACGGTACAGGCACCAGTTCTCTTCGTCTTTATCCTCCTCTGCATCGGACTCTTCCTATACCTGATCTATGGGGTCCTTGACCGCAAGTTGGAGAAAGAGGCCGCTGGCTCACTTGTAGAGGAAGAGGAAGAGCCATTCCACTTCCGCGACCTTGGTAAGGTCTTTGGTAGTAGTGCCTTCTGGATTGTAGCTCTGCTTTGTGTACTTTATTACTCTGCTATTTTCCCATTCCAGAAGTTTGCCACTAGTATGCTAGAGAGCAACCTTGGCATTGAGAATACCACCGCCTCAAGTATCTTTAGCCTATTCCCTATCGGGGCAATGGTGATCACTCCTTTCCTCGGCTTCTTCCTTGATAAGAAGGGTAAGGGAGCTACCATGCTCATTATCGGTTCGGTGCTGATGATTCTTTGCCACGGTACATTTGCGCTCTATCCATTTGATAATAGTACCACCTCTTTTGTGGTGGCTATCTCGGCCATTGTGTTACTGGGTATCTCCTTTAGCTTGGTGCCTGCTGCCCTCTGGCCAAGTGTGCCAAAGCTGATTGATAATAAGGTGCTCGGCTCTGCCTACTCTGCTATCTTCTGGGTACAGAATATCGGTTTGATGTCGGTGCCAATGATTATTGGATCAGTGCTCGATAAGACCAACGTGGGGGTAGTCGCTGGCGAACCAATGAATTTCACCCCTTCTATGCTGATCTTCACTAGCTTTGGTGTGTTGGCTTTGATTCTTAGCCTCTATCTTAAGAGTGTGGATAAGAAGCGTGGCTATGGCCTAGAGCTCCCCAATATCAAGTAATAGTTACCCTATTAATATATTAAAAGCACCGTGGAACTATCGCCCACGGTGCTTTTAATGTTTGAACGCTAATAGGACTGTACCTGAGATGCTTCACTACCCCGTCTGTCCTATCTACTTTGGGTGCTATTATTTCTTTGTATTAGTCTGTTCGTAGCGGCAATAGACCTAAATATTGAAGAACGCTGAAACTTTTTCTTGAGAATATTTGGCGAAAAGAAATAAGTTATGTATCTTTGCGAACGGTTTAGTCTATACAACGCTCTAGCGAGAGCCGTGGAGAGTGTAGCCTAAAAAGGAATGGGCAGTTACCAGAGTGGCCAAATGGGGCT
>NZ_HF988951.1:0-561 GCF_000435035.1 Porphyromonas sp. CAG:1061
ACGAAGACCATCAGCCCCCTTATTTGTGGTATGGATTTATCCGTGAATGTTAATTATGAACTCAGAGTAACAATCTCCTTATTCATAGATACTCCGATAACTACCACTTACAAGACTATTCTAATGCGTAACCCCTGCCAACGCTTATGGGCGTTGGATTAGCCTACCTCATTTTATTTCTCTAAATTTGTAAAAAGTTTAGACCAGCAGGTCAATAGTTATAGAGATAGATAGAGCATGAACCCAAAAAGGATTTTAGTGACCGGTGGAATGGGCTACATTGGTAGCCACACTACGGTGGAGCTTCAGGCCGTGGGGTATGAGGTGATCATTGTAGACAACCTCTCCAACTCCAATCGTGAGGTACTGAATGGTATCAAAGCGATTTCGGGTGTGGAGCCAATATTTTACCAAGTAGACTGCAACGACCAAGCAGCGATGCGAGAGATATATGATCGTCACCGCCCAGATGGGGTGATTCACTTTGCTGCCAGTAAAGCGGTGGGCGAATCGGTAGAGAAGCCCCTCCTTTACTATCGCAATAATATCCTCTCGCTCATC
>NZ_HF988951.1:624-9588 GCF_000435035.1 Porphyromonas sp. CAG:1061
ACCAAAGGGATCGTCTTCTCCTCCTCTTGTACGGTCTACGGTCAGCCTAAGGAGTTGCCCGTAACTGAGGAGGCACCTATCCTACCCGCCACTTCGCCTTATGGCAATTCAAAGCAGATCAATGAGGAGATCATTCGTGATACCATCCACTCTGGAGTGGACTTTAGAGCCATCTTGCTACGCTACTTCAATCCGATCGGTGCTCACCCATCGGCAGAGATCGGGGAGCTTCCACTTGGAGTCCCACAAAACCTCATTCCTTATTTAACGCAGACGGCAGCTGGCATTTGGAAGGAGCTGACGGTATTTGGGGACGACTACAATACACCCGATGGTTCTTGCATCCGCGATTATATCCATGTGGTGGACCTTGCGAAGGCACACGTGGTGGCAATTGATAGGCTACTAGAGGCTAAAGCAACTGAACCTCTGGAGGTATTCAACATCGGTACGGGGCGTGGAGCCAGTGTATTGGAACTGATCCATACCTTTGAAGAGGCAACCGGTGTAAAGGTGCCACATAAGATAGGGACAAGACGAGAAGGGGACATAGAGCAGGTGTGGGCCGACCCAACTAAGGCGAATGAAGTACTTGGTTGGAGGGCACAGAGCACGCTCCAAGAGGCGCTAAAGAGTGCATGGAAATGGCAACAAAAAATCACTAAGCCATAAAACTAGAAAACAAAGAAACAAAACTACATAACAACACAACTTACAACAAGCAATGAGACCAAATGAATTTGCCGTTTTCTCGGGAACTAAGAGCCTATATCTTACCGAGGAGATTTGCAAGAGCTTAGACTGCGAACTAGGGAAAATGCGTGTAGATCGTTTCGCCGATGGCGAATTTGCGGTCTACTATGAGGAGTCGATCCGCGGAAAGGACATTTTCTTAGTACAGTCTACACAACCCACCACTGACAATCTGATGGAGCTCCTCCTGATGATTGACGCTGCCAAGAGGGCAAGTGCACACTATATTACTGCGGTTATCCCCTACTTCGGTTGGGCACGCCAAGACCGTAAGGATAAGCCTAGAGTATCTATCGGTGCCAAGCTCATCGCCGATCTACTCCAGACGGCTGGTATCTCTCGACTGATTACGATGGACCTACATGCCGACCAGATCCAAGGCTTCTTTGATGTGCCAGTGGACCACCTTTATGCCTCCAACATCTTCGTTGACTATGTAAAGGAGTTGATTGAGAAGAATGAGATTTCTCACGAAAACCTGGTGATTGCTACTCCTGACGTAGGAGGTACTAAGCGTGCCAACACCTATGCCAAGACTCTCGGGGTACCTCTCGTGATCTGTCATAAACTACGTCTGCGTGCCAATGTGGTAGCTGAGATGCGCATTATTGGTGATGTAGAGGGCAAGGACGTGCTACTAGTAGACGATATCGTAGATACTGCTGGCACAATGACCAAGGCTGCTAACCTGATGATAGAGAATGGTGCTCGCTCGGTAAGGGCACTTGCTAGCCACCCAGTGATGAGCGATCCTGCCACCTCCAGAATAGAGGAGAGTGCACTGAAAGAGATGATTTTCACCAATTCGATCCCTTACACCAAGGGTGGAGAGAAGATCAATTGCCTATCTGTGGCTCCCATGTTTGCCGAAGCGATTCGTCGTGTGGTAGAGCATGAATCTATCAGTGACCTTTACTCTATGTAATCAATAGTGGCTTCAAAAGAAGTTCATAAGAATAATGAAGAGAGACAGTGCTCCCAACGATCACAGGGAGAGCTGTCTCTCTTCCGATTAAAGCTACTAGAGTGGTTTAATGCTCATGGGCGTATCCTCCCCTGGCGTGGCATAGACGACCCCTACAAGATATGGGTGTCGGAGATTATTTTACAACAGACGCAAGTGGCACAAGGGTGGGACTACTACCACCGATTTATCACTGCCTACCCCGATGTGCAATCTCTAGCCAAGGCGAAAGAGGAGGAGGTGCTACTCTTGTGGCAAGGATTGGGCTACTACTCTAGAGCCCTGAATATGCTCACTGCCGCCCGCCAGATAGTGGATGCATTTGGTGGCGAGTTCCCAAAAGAGGAGCGAGAGGTGGCCTCACTTAAGGGGGTTGGTCCCTACACTACTGCAGCGATCATGAGTATCGCCTATAATGCCCCTTTGGCAGTGGTGGATGGCAATGTATACCGCGTCCTTTCTCGTGTAGAGGCGTGTGAAACTCCAATTGATACCACCCCTGGACAAAAGTATTACCGTGCCCTTGCCCAAGAATTTCTAGACCCTGAAAGAGCTGGGAAGTACAATCAAGCCATGATGGACCTAGGAGCTACTATCTGCACACCCTACAACCCTGATTGCGCCCAATGCCCTGTAGCCAAACTTTGTCACAGCAAAGAGAAGCCAGAGCTACTGCAACTACTCCCTATCAAGGCAAAGAAGACAGCCGTAGAAAACAGATACATTGACTACTTTCTACTCCTTGATGGCGATAAAATGTGGGTGGAGCGACGGGACAAGAAAACGATTTGGAAGGGTCTCTACCAATTCCCCATGCACGAGCAGAAGAAAGAGTTTCTCACGGAGAAGCAACTCCATAAGCAATATGGCGGAGAATGGAAACTGGTAGAAACGATAGATCTGCCAGACCATCGGCTCACACATCGGCTGCTACATATCAAGGTACATACCTATCAATGGCAAGGGAAGATTGCCCCATCACTTCCTGCACCACTAGAGCAAATAGCAATTAGCGAGCATCATCTGTATGCATTTCCAAAGCCGTTACGAGCCTTTCTGAATAAGCACTTCAAGTGAAAACATTTGCATTGAATTTGCATTGACGAGCAGAAAGTCTTATATTTGGTCATTAGATAATTAGTAAACACCGATCAATAAATCAAGTAATCTATGTCGACAACAGATCTAAGCCATTACGACCCGAGCCAAGTACCTTCGGGAGAGAAGAAGAAAGTCACCGTTATTGTCTCTGAGTGGAATAGTGACATCACCTTTGCCCTAAGAGATGGAGCAGTGAAGACCCTCCGTGAATTTGGTGTGCGAGAGGATGATATCGTGGTACGCTACGTACCTGGTAGTTTTGAGCTACTTTATGCCACTGCCAAGACGCTCCAATTTGGCAATTGTGATGCGATCATTGTACTCGGGAGCATCATCAGAGGCGAAACCCCTCACTTCGACTATATTTCGGAGAGCGTGATGGTGAACCTGGGCAATCTTAATACCCATACCAAGCAACTATCGGGCTCTACCTACGTACCTATTATCAATGGCGTACTAACCACCAACGATAAGCAACAAGCCCTCGATCGTGCTGGTGGCAAACTAGGCAATAAGGGGGTAGAGGCAGCTGTCACTGCCCTCAAGATGCTAAGATTCTAAAAACTACTGACAAAAAAGAGGGACCTCGTCTAGATCCCTCTTTTTTGTCAGTAGTTTGGGTAATTATAAGTTGAGAGTGTTGCACGCGTGGTACGCATACAACACTCTCTTTCATATTAACTTATAACCGTAAAAGGCTCTAGCTGTATTCTAATTTCTCCTTGGAAGTCAATAAGTCTATTTTCACGAGTGGAAATGGTAAAACCTCCATCCTGACAGTAGAATAGGAACTCTGCAAGAGTCATCTTGACTTGTAGCTTTCCTAAACCCTCATGACCAGAACCATAGGCACCTGAGTGATTGAGCTCGAGATCAATTGTTACCTCTTGATTAAGTTTTCGCTCCATAGAGAAACGACTTCCAAACATAGGGATTTTTATCTCTATAGCTTTAGTGAAATCAAGGCGCCCACTAGGCACTACAAATTCATCCATTCCCTTCTCAAGATTGAGATAGGAGTTCTGAGGAATATTCAAGAACTGCTGGCGTCCCCTTCCTGGAACAGAGATGTATCCCTTTCCATAGACACGAACTTTACCAATACCCTTAAACCCTGCTGTAGCACGGATACCTGAAGCATTCATCTTAACACGTAATTCCTTACACTTAGGAATGAATATGCTCTCCTTGGTATTGGCTGTGCCAGTGTAGTGCACCTGAGCAGGAGCATTGTTGTCCACGAAGTTGAGCCCTATAGCAATTGGCTCAGCAGCAGTAAGTGGAAATTGATTGGCTAGTGATTGCTTAAAGGCTTCCCACCCTTGTGCTATCAGCACACCATGATCAAAACTAGTACCGCCTACCATAGAGGCATTGACAATGGCTTCGTCACGGATCTTCTTGTAATAACTCTCAGAGAAGGCACTCCACATAGATCCTTCAGTAGCTCCCTTACCACTTAGATTAAAAGCAGCTTTGACCTCATCGCTAGAGTAGTTGCTAGAAATCATAATATAGTAGGCTCTTCCATACTCGATATTACTAATGTAGAGCGGACGACTACGATCTTTCAAATAGGCTTGTAAGTCGTAATCCATCACGAGACAACCATTGGGTCGGTCCATAGCAACGCTATAAGCCGATTGAATAAATTTCACCAATATATTGGTACGCCTCTTAATACGTGCAATTTCTAGCTTAAAGCCAATACTCTGCAGATATTCAGATAGCCCATCAATATTAAAGCCACTATTGGTACCACTCTCTTCTGAGATCTTGATATCTCTAATCTCAGTGCTGGTACGTGCTGCAGAAGGCTTAAAATCATTACTCATCCAGCCATTTACCACATCGCGGTACTGACTAAGCTTTGGCATAATAATCTGTGAGTGAATAGGATTACCTGTAGAGACAAGGGCTGTAGAGATAGTAATAGGCTGAGTAATGACCCCTGCTAGAGGGACAAAACTACCATCGGATACCGAACGGCCTTGCAACACATTGCCTAAGAAGATTTGATCGCTCTTACGATCAAAAACAAACTGCTCAGAGTAGAGGAAGTCATCTCGATTGGCATTGCGCGTTCTAGAGATGGTCACCCCATTTCTATCGGACTGTAATAGCATTTGGCGGAATGCTGCACCATTATTATCAAATGTAATAGGTGGTACTCCTACTGCATAATCGTGGAATAGATTCATATCACTTCCACTATTATAATTGAAGTAGGTGCGCTGACCGCCCTTGATCTCTTCAACTCCAGGAGCAGCTCTTAGACCCTTAAGCCCAGCTGGTACAGGTATTGGATTGACAGGAATTTCAGGTTCCACACCAGGTGTATTGTCATTATTATCACCATTTTCTCCTGGGGTGTTACCAGGGTTATTCTCTGGGTTATTTTGCCCTTCACCATCCTTTGGCTCCTCTTTATTAACCTCCTCCTTCTTCTCTTCTGGAGTTACAATAATATTTTGAGTACAGCCAACGGACGAAGCTATAAGGGCACCTGTTAGCATCAATGCTAATATATTATTCTTTTTCATACTTTTCCAGTTATAATTGTTGGAAAAAAGATTGTGCTCATCTATAGTTTGGATTACTGATAATTACCAGTAACTACAGGATCTAGCCTAATATCAAGGGCTACGCTATAATTAATGCCAGCACCAAGTCCCTTGGTCTCAACCTGAAGCACCCCATCCTGACAGTCGAAGATAAAGTCGCGCAGAGGCTTCTTGATATTGAGCTCTATAAGCTCCTTGCCATCAATCAGACCATTCATACCGGCAAAGTTGAGCTTCACATGTATCTCGACAGGTTGATCGTAATAACCCGCCTTATCTTTATTGGCAAAGCTAGAAAGTAGGATACGGGCACTTTCCTTATTGGTACTATTGCGTACATCTCTAAAGCTATCACCCGTCTCAATGATAAGAGGATTTTTCTTGGTGTTGTTGAGCAACGTAATAGTTTTATGACCTACAGCTGTAGGAATCTTGATGGTCACCTCTCCAGCCACATTGGCCTTCTTGAACTTGGCGTAAGTAGCTTTGATACCAGTAAGCTGTGCTCCGAACTCAAGTGTATTTTGCTTGTTTGGAATAAAGATCGCCTCTTGTAGTGGCATCTCAGTAGCCTTCATCACACGAGCACGAGAATTATCATCAACGAATCTAAGATTAATAGCAATAGGAGCTGCATTACGGATATTGATAGGCTGTGCAAGGATGTTCTTAAGTCCTGTACCAGATGTCATCAATGCTGTATGATCTTGCTGGCTTCCACCAATTACCACATATTGCACCTGTGAATTGTCCATAACATGGCTATAGTTGAAGCTACCGCCACCACCTTGGCTCATACCAAAGATCATCTTTTGCATTGCCTCAACACTAGCACGTAGGTCTACTGCAAGAGCATCGCTAGAGAAGAGTGCATAGCAAATACGTCCGTAGTGGATATCACTCACATAGACTGGCTTATAACCATTAAGCCCCTCAGTATTAATATTGTGCAGGAGACCAAACTGTGGTAAATCCATAGACACGGTAAATAGATTTTGCACAAAGCGCACTAAGAGATGGCTCTTATACTTTGAAACATTAGCATCAAGTTCGAACCCTAGATCCATCAAGGTCTTCTGATTATACTTTGCAGAGATACCCCCTTCGTGGCTGATATCAACCTCCTGAATATCAAGAGTAGTCTTTACAGCTGACTCCTCTGGGAAACCCTGGAACACATCAATCAAAGCGTCTCTATAAGTAGAGGTAGATGGTACCTCAATCACCTTTGACTTGAGAGATGTAGCATCAGTCCCTTGAGTAGCAAGCCAGTTACCAGAGATCGTTATAGGATTCACAGCGTATTGTGCCACGGTAGCAAAAGCACCGTTGGTGATCTGGTCACTCTTTAGTACCATACCTGGGTAGACACTCTCCAGGTACTGAGCTAGCACTAATGGCTCACTGTAGGTAGCCTTTTCATATCGCTTTTTATTGCGATATAGCTTTACGCCATCTAGCAGTTTATCACCTTCGTACCCACTACCAGGCTCATTACCGATATTAGGGTCGGTAAGCACTCCATTATTATTGTAGATTTTGCCATCACCAGGCAGAGACTTTACCTCCACCACTTTTTTGCCTTGGGTATCATCACCTGCAAACATACCATTAGGAACGGCATAAGTTCGTAGTGTGTTGATTATAGCATCACCCGTAAGGAGGTTAGGGTTGTTGGGGTTATCAGGATTCTCTCCAGGATTATTAGGAGTCTCATCCTCAACTTTCTTCTCGTCGATCTTCTTCTCGACCTCCTTCTCAATCTCCTTTGTAACTTGAGTAGGAAGATTGGTACATTGCACTAAGCCCAAAGAGAGCGTTGCAGCCAATAGGGTCCATTTGAATGTTTTCATCTTTTTCAACATCTATCTATCAGTTAATATGAATATTGTTAGTATTGCTCTGGTATTAGTATCCAAATTAATATCGTTGCATTTATTTTATGATGCAAATATTATAATTATTAATAACATAGCCAAGAAAAAGGCAGTAAAAATCAACTTTTGGCAACAAATAGGTCGGCAAAAGTCCGTTTTATTTAACTTTATACATAATATTAATACATTTAACCTACAGATGGTGCTTATAGCAAATCTTAAGGCAACATATAATGGAACATAAATCACAAAACTAGAGAGCGTTCCACGTATGTTGTCATTTTGAGTAAGGATCTCTACCGAAGTACTAACTCTAAATGGTGTCCTTCGTTTCGTCAACAAACCCCTCTTGTATCAACCACATATTCCGTATGCGTGCGGAATGGATTCCGCAGGGCTACGGAATACGTTCCGCACGCATACGGAATGCATTCCGCACCCTATGCGGAATATGAGGTCGGTATATTATCGCATTCCTGAAAGGGTAGACACTATGTCTCCTCTATTCCTGAAAGAGTAGACAAATTGGGAATGATGTATGAAGGGGCTATCTCGAACTTTTGGTCGAATGTGCTGAGACTTTGCACTAAGGCGATCAGCTTCGTTGCTTTCGTGAAACAGTCTCAACAAAAAAGGCGAAGCATAAGCCTCGCCTAACTTGTCTGGAAATATATATCTGGATTTAATTATCGTTCACCAAAGTAGAGTGGATAGAAGTACTCTGGGCGATGGAAATCCGGTTTATCAGCCTTTACAGGCATCCAAGAGACGAAGTGTGGAGCTGCTGTCTTATCGCCACACTTGTAGAGATTAGCCAAAAGATGATTGGGAAATGGCTCTCTATTAATATCCAATCCCAGAATCTCGAATGGGATAAATACCGAAACCCAAAAAGTATGGACTCCCTGTGGACGGTCAAATATTAAGCCCATTCGCTCACTTGTTACTCGCTTGATAGAGCTATACTCTGCACTTGAAAGAGAGGAGCTGACGTACCGACTAGCTCTATGAGCCGCATCACAAGTACCGATACAATTGAATTCAAAGTTATAATACCGCTTCTCGCCCGGCACCTGCAAGAATATCTCCACGCAGCTATCCTCGTGCACTCTATTGCCATCCTCAGCGTAGCTAGCCTTAAGACCTATTCCTTTGCTCCAAAAGCGACAGTAAATACCCTTAGTAGAATAGGCTAAATCTGCTATTGTCACTGGTTTATAAGGATATTCATCAGGCCAATTAGCTGTCATAATGGGCAGACGCAATGCTTTGGTCTCCATCACCATTTCTTGAGATGAAAGATCCAATGCATCCAATACGGGCAGAAAAGGTATGACATACTTAAATGAATCCATGGCAATATAAATATTATTTGACTATCTAAGATTTGCTCCAAATATACTTAAATATCCGACATCTCCACTATTTTATTCTAAAAAATAACTAACTACGGGATATAGGCGCCTAGTTGCGTGTAATATATCACATTTGAAGAGCCTTGTGGACAATCATAGAATACCCTTCCCCAAAGATTTCCTCTCTTGGGGAAGGGTATTGTATCATTATTAAAATAGAGGGGTGAGATTAGTACTCCTCTTCATTGAAAAAGAAATCCTCCTTACTTGGATAGTCAGGCCAAATCTCCTCAATATTATCGTAAATCATCTCATCATCCTCTATCTCTTGAAGATTTTCAATCACCTCC
>NZ_HF988951.1:9624-10317 GCF_000435035.1 Porphyromonas sp. CAG:1061
AGCACACGTACGCTGTGCGTAGTCGATCAATTCATCTTTAGTCGCCGGCCATGGGGCATCGTCGAGCTTAGAGGCTAGTTCAAGTGTCCAATACATAGTTGATACTCTAAAATCATTAATATTAAAGCATTTTGCAATTGCGGGTGTAAAGATAACACTTTTCTCCACAATTACAAATAGTACGACCGCCAAGAAATAATCTCCCAAGGAATTGTTATCTTTGTCTATTACCAAAACAAGAATAGGATATAGAGATATATGGGTATAGGGAACTTTTACAAACAACCGAAGCCAAGTAAATTTAGGTACGTCTACCGCTACTACGACCCCAAGAAAGAGGAGGATGAGAAGCGACGTCGTCGCATACGGAGAGAGCTCGGCCTCACCGACGAAGTGAATGCCGAGGATATTAAAGGGGAACTCAAAGGCTCCTTTCGCCGGCAGTCGGAGGTACTTCAAAAGTACGGCAAGGAGGGGGTGCGTAAGAAGTCCTTTGCCGAGGCCAATCGCACACCTATCATACTCCTGATTTTAGGAGCGGTATTACTCTTGTCATTACTCCGCAATTCCGACTCAGGATTGATGCGATACATTTTACAAGGATTTCAACAAATAGGTAGCTTACTAGGCATCAATGGATAGTCTCATCAAACTTTTACCCGATAATATCGCCAATCAAATCGCTGCTGGCGA
>NZ_HF988951.1:10409-16055 GCF_000435035.1 Porphyromonas sp. CAG:1061
TGCCACTGAGATACAAATTGAGATCAAAGAGGCTGGGCGGACGCTTATCCAAGTAATAGATAATGGCAAAGGGATGGCACCGATAGATGCACGAATGGCCTTTGAGCGACATGCCACGAGCAAAATACGCAAAGCCGACGACCTCTTTGCCCTCACCACGATGGGCTTTAGAGGTGAAGCTCTTCCCTCAATTGCAGCGGTATCGCATGTGGTACTACAAACCCGCACCGAAGACTCTGAGCAAGGGATACGGATAGAGCTAGAGGGCTCTAAAGTGGTGAGTAGCGAGCCGGTAGTCTGCTCTGTAGGTGCCAACTTTGCCATAAAGCACCTATTCTTTAATGTACCAGCCCGCCGAAAGTTTCTTAAAACTGACGAAACGGAGTTCCGACACATCATCAATGAGGTGCAGAATATCGCAGCAGTGAGGCCGCGCATTGCCTTTACTCTTCGGCACAATGAGACGATTACCTTACGCCTCGACCCTACTTCTCCAAAGCAACGGATCATTGATATCTTTGGTAAAAGGCTACAGGATAATTTGCTCACCATTGATATGGAGACGCCACTCGTACAAATCAGAGGTTTTGTCACAAAGAATACTGCAGGGCGTAAAAGAGGGGCACAGCAATACTTCTTTGTCAATGAGCGATACATGAAGCACCCCTACTTCCATCGGATGGTGCTCAATGCGTATGGAGGCCTAATGCCCGAGGGAGAGAGCCCCGAATACTTCATTTTCCTCACGGTAGATCCCGCCTCCATTGATGTCAATATTTCCCCGACCAAGACAGAGATCAAGTTTGAGGCAGAGACAGATATCGCCTCCATCCTCTACTCCTCCATCCGTGAAGTACTGATGATGGGCGCAGCAGTACCTTCACTAGACTTCGACACACATAATCCTCTGGATATTCCTGTAGCAAAACAACGGAATGATAGCGACTTCTTCCCCGAGCCCCCTACCATCTCACCAGAGGTAGAGGTGTCGAGCAAGATGAATAGCAGAGGCGATACGGCACAAAATATACAGCTCCTAGAAAGCGACTTCAAGATGCCCGACCTATCGGATTGGGATAAGTTTTATGAAGAGTTTGAGTCCCAACGATTGCACACTAAGTCACAAGCACCTCATCAAAACCCGCTGATCACTGCACCTACCGAGGAGAGTACTACCTCCATTGAGGTGCCTAGACCAATGATCTATGGCAAGTATGCGCTATTTAGTCACCCTATGGGCTTAGCCATTGCCGATCTCTCACGGGTGCGCTACAAGATATATTATGAGCAGGTCAAGAGAGGCTACAAAGCTGGCGGAGCTACGTCACAGCGACTGCTATTCCCATCACTGATAGAACTAAGTGCCAAGGAGACCGACCTCCTCAAAAAACATCAAGAGCTTCTCGCACGCATTGGCTTTGACATCTCCGATATGGGGCAAAATGCCTTTACTATCAACGCGATCCCCGATGGCATCTCGGCTGGAAGTGAAGAGCTACTACTCATACAGTTACTCACAGAGTGTAGCGGTGGCAGTAAAGGACAAGAGGAAAACATCCTCGAGGCACTACTCCGACAGCTCATTCACTTTAGGGTAGAGCAAAGCCCCTCCAAGTTTACTCCTGAAGAGGCTCAAGAGCTAATCACACAACTTATGGAGCTGCCCGAGCACCTCGTCACTCCCGAAGGAAAAACCATCATCTCCATCCTCACCCACAAGGAACTAGAGCAGCGCTTCTAAGTCAGCTAATAAATAGAGTACGCCTCGGAATCGGTATTAATTGATTCCGAGGCGTACTCTATTTAATGACTAGTTATTTCTTCTTTTGCTGCTCACGGAGCATCTGCTCCTGTTGCTTCTGCATCTCCTCTAGGCGAGCCACCCACTTGGACTTCTTCTTAGGCTTCTTCTTATTAGCCTCTAGCTCAGCCAGTAGCTTCTCATCATTAGTGGTCCACTTAAATATCTGCGTCTGCAGTATCGAAATCAGCATCGATAGTAGCAGGTAGTAACTAAGTGCCGCCGCATTTTCATTGAGGAAGAAAAAGAGCATAATACCCATAATCCACGGCATCAACTTCATTCCTGGCATACTCTGACCCGAAGCTCGCTGCGTCATATTCATATAGAATATCTGCACCACCGTCATGATCAAGCAGAATAAGCTCAAGTGGTCCCCAATCAAAGGCACATTAAAGCCCCAGCTCAGCACATCATCGTACGTCGAGAGGTCATTAGCCCAAAGGAAGCTCTGCCCCCTCAGGTTGATACTCGTAGGGAAGTACTGGTACATCGCCATCAAGATAGGCATCTGCAGAAGCATAGGCAAGCAACCGCCCATACTGCTCACCCCCACCTTTCGGTAGAGTGCCATCGTCTCCTGCTGTCGCTTCATCATATTCTCCTCACCAGGGTACTTCTCATTGATCGCATCCACCTGCGGACGTAGCACCCTCATCTTGGCTTGAGATTGGTAGCTCTTGTAGGTAAAGGGAAGCACCAATAGCTTAATAAAGATAGTGAGTAACAAGATGATAAGACCATAGCTGCTGATAAACTTCTCTAGGAAGTTAAAGACCGGCTGAATAATCCAGATATTGATAAATCTAAACCATCCACCCATCTCCACCACCTTAGAGAGGTGCGTCTCACCGCCCAACGTCTCATCCAGCCCCTTCAGCAGGTTGTAGTCATTAGGTCCCACATAGATCTTCATCGAAATACCCTCATTTCCTACTGGGATCACATACTTCGCCTCCATCTGCTTTAGGATACCACTGCCTTCTTTCGCATCCTTTACATCGCTAATGAGCTCCACCGACTCCAGACCATTCGGACTGTAGAAGATCGTGGAGAAAAACATATCTCTAAAGGCAACCCACTTAGCACGCCCACTGATATTCTCCTCCACACTCTTAGAGGTGCTCAGCTTCTCCACACTGCCCGATGCCGTCTCGTACGAGATACCAGAGTACCGCTGCTCCGTCTTTGCTGCCTTTTCATTTTGGTAAATAGGCATCTTCATCATCGCATCTAGGTAAGGGGCATTCGGAGCCACCACTTGGTCAAAACCGTTACTCTCAATCTGCACATCAAGGAGATAGTTCGGCTCTAGGGTATAGACAAAGCTCAGCGTTGCCCCACCCTCACTATGGAGCGTCATGCGCAATCGGTTCGGTCCAATCTGCTCAGGCTCAAAATAGAGATCCTTGGTACTTACTACCCGATTGGTACGGGTAATAAAGCTAAAACCAAACGACGCCTCCTCGGGACGAATCAACCGAATAGGCTGCTTCTGAAAATCGGTGTAGGTCTTCAGCTCACTACCCACCAAAAAACCGCCCTTCGTACTAAAATGGTAGGCAACACTATCATTTTCCAGCACAAAAGTCTGCTCCTCGCCAGTAGTAGCAGTAGCTAGCTCACCATAGCTCATCTTCGCCTTGGCCAGTAAGAGAGAATCCCTCTCCTCCTCCGTAAGCCCAGCAACCTCTAGCTCATCACTCTCCACAGGCTTGGCAATAAGAGCCTCTGCCGCCTCCATCTCTGCCTGATGCACGGCAGCAATGGAGTCATTGTATCTACGCTGTGCCTCTATTTCCGCCTGTGATGGCCGTCCTAAATAGGAGAAAACCACCAAGACCAATCCCATCAGCACAATCGCTGCAATCGTATTTTTATCCATCAATAAAACTTATTTACTTCTATTCTCGGCATGCTTAATCGCTGCTCTCATAAACGACATAAATAGTGGGTGCGGATTGAGTAGCGTACTAGAGTACTCAGGGTGAAATTGCACCCCGATAAACCAATCCAGGTCGGGACGCTCCACCACTTCTACCAGCCCAGTGTCACTATTCTTACCCGATAGCACATAGCCAGCCTGCTCAAATGGCTCCTCATACTTATTATTGAATTCGTAGCGGTGCCTATGGCGCTCGCTGATCTCCTGCTTACCATACGCCTCTGCCACCTTGCTCCCCTTCTTCAGATGGCACTCATACGCCCCCAGACGCATTGTACCCCCAAGGTTCACCACCGACTTCTGCTCATCCATTAGGTCAATCACAGGGTGGGCAGTATTGGGCTCCATCTCCGCCGAATTGGCATCCTCCAATCCCAGCACATTTCGAGCCCCCTCTACCACCATCATCTGCATTCCTAGGCAGATGCCAAAGGTAGGCATATTATGCTCTCTACAATAGCGGATGGCTACCAGCTTGCCCTCCGTACCTCTCGCTCCAAAGCCAGGGGCAATGATCACCCCATCCACCTTAGAGAGCTGCTCCGCCACAGTTTCCTCCGTCAGTGTTTCAGACTGCACATGCACTAGGTTCAGCTTCCGACCATTGTAGATCGCCGACTGCTGAAGCGATTCATCGATCGATTTATAAGCATCCTGTAGCTCCACATACTTACCTACTAGAGCAATATTGATGTGCTCCTTCGCTTTATTCATCAGGTCAATAAAGGCACGCCACTCCTTCATCTCAGGCTTAGGCCCCACTTCCATGCCAAACTTCCGGAGCAATACCTCATCAGCGCCCTGCTCCTGCATCACTAGAGGCACTTCGTAGATCGAAGGCACATCGTAGCTCTGTACCACCGCACGCTTAGGCACATTACAGAAGAGCGCCACCTTATTCAGAATGCCCTCATCCAACTTCATCTCCGTCCGGAGCACAAGCATATCGGGCTGAATACCCTCCTCCTGTAGCTGTTTTACCGAGTGCTGAGTTGGTTTGGTCTTCACCTCGCCCGCCGCCTTGATATAGGGCACGTAGGTGAGGTGCACCACCATACACTTATCCTCCAGCTCCCACTTCAGTTGTCGCACACTCTCCAGGAAAGGCAAGCTCTCGATATCCCCCACCGTACCACCTATCTCAGTGATCACAAAGTCATACTTCCCGGTCAGACCGAGTCGCTTCACATTACGCTTAATCTCATCGGTGATATGAGGGACCACCTGCACCGTCTTCCCTAGAAAGTCACCCCGACGCTCCCGCTGAATCACATTCTGATAGATTCTACCCGAAGTGACATTATTGTCTCGAGAAGTACGAATATCTAGGAAGCGCTCGTAATGCCCAAGGTCCAGGTCAGCCTCATGACCATCCTCAGCCACATAGCACTCACCATGCTCGTAGGGGTTGAGCGTGCCAGGGTCCACATTGATATAGGGGTCGAACTTCTGGATCGTTACACTATAACCACGGCTCTGCAAGAGCTTCCCAAGCGAAGCCGCCACAATACCCTTCCCAAGCGAAGAGACCACACCACCTGTCACAAATATATACCTCGCATCACGCTTCATCATCTCACTAGAGACCTCCTATCTCTCTATTACTTTTGGTAAAAACAAAAAAAGGGAAGCAGGAGGAGCTGATGCCCCCTACTCCATCAGGTGCAAAGGTAATGAAAAAATAGCGAACCTCTGAAAGATAACACAACACGATGCAGGGGTAGTGCACCCCCACACGGAGTGATGGAGTTGGTGAAAAGGCTCTTACACCCACTAAGCCAATGTTGTGCCAACATCGTTCATTTCAAAACGCCAAAGACTTATCTACAATTTTAACCCCTTGAGGCGTGTAGTATTTCCACAAGCCCACCTCCTCTCCTTCAGCTTCTACATCATCTCC
>NZ_HF988951.1:16108-22092 GCF_000435035.1 Porphyromonas sp. CAG:1061
GGTTGGCCATCGGTATCATAATTCAGAATATAGCACTGCCATGTAGCCTCTGGATCATAAAATCCAGCAGCTCGTGCCTCTCCCAAAAAGTGAGTATTCCTGGAGATCTCGGTTTGGGAAGTAGCCACCATACCATTAGCATAAAAATATAGCCATTGATTCGCCTGCCTATCATTATGGTAATATCCTGAAGCTTCAAGATAATATTTATCTTGTCCCACCTTTCTGTATACTTGAGCAAAGCCGTTTTTAACTCCACCAGCATAGAGACATAGTGTAACAATATCATCAGAAACTTCACACCAATACCCATCTTTATTACCCAAAGAGTCTGTTTGATTAATATGCTTCAAATTGATATTCAAAGGGACTATGGGCAAGCTTACTGATTGCCCCCAAATATTGGAGCAAACAATAAGTGATAATATTAACATAAATAGCCTCATACGCAATTATTTAGGTCTATATATTGGAGACATAAGAATACTCAAAGGTACGATAATTTTCCTTGATAGCCAGCAGTTACAACGAAAGTAGGCCGATGACCAATGCTTCTGTAAGTACAACTAGAATCTTAGTAACAGCACTAACTGCTCTGAAGCTTCTAAATCCACATACAGATGATAAACGCAATAGGATAAACTCCAATAAAAAGCATACAATCAACCCGAGTAAAAATGTCATCGCAATCCTCATGACTATAAAGGAGGGCTCTCTCATCGCCATCAGCCAATCCTCTTTTGTGCCAAGCCAAAAGTTGAACACCCGAATCATTAAGAGAAAAGTAGCGACAAAGGAAAGGATTGAAGGAAGCCTATTGAAGGCTTTATTTTGCTTTTCCATATATCTTCTTTCAGCCTCAAGCTAACTCTCTATTTTAAGTACACTTCCTCAAAGTTATACCCCTTTGGGGCTCGCCCTAGCTTAAAGAGATCATATTGAAGCTGATAGGGAAAGCTTCCTCTTATATACTTTTTATTGAACAGACATTGTGTATCCAAACTGCTATACAAGACAACTCCTTCTTTAAGGTATAATTTTATACCTTCCCCATCAAGCATATGCCAAAAACACTCAACATCTTTATCAAGTGATCTATCGAAATAATCTACACTATCAGAGTGGAGAGTAAACTTTTCAGCTGGTATTGATGGATACTTTTTGGCATGATAGGGCTTAATCATATATGCTTGTATTGAATTCCCATGATGAAACCAGAGCAAGTTGTAATTATTAAATGCTATCGAATAGACATAGATAGAATCGTTACTCAAAAGAAGCTGATCAACCAATCTACTAGTCCTCTTTTGTAAACATAATTGAGGACTGCAACTCAGACACAACAAAGCCGTCAATAAGCCGAGCACCACGCTTATATAACTACTTTTCATTATTCTATTTCTCTACCATTCAAAGGGAACTACTCTTTGAAATTCTTGAAAAATGTCGATATGCTCCGGCTTCTCTGCTCCTACAATTTCCCCATCATAATTGATGAAGTAACTTATCTTGTAATCCAACGACAAATCACTATCCGACTCCACCTCATCAATCCTACTCTTATAGGAGTATTTAGTCTCCAACACCTTTATCTTTTCAGCTCCAAACTCATATATTATTGTTGCCTGTCCTGCCTCCCC
Source organism: Porphyromonas sp. CAG:1061 (assembly GCF_000435035.1). NCBI lineage: Bacteria > Pseudomonadati > Bacteroidota > Bacteroidia > Bacteroidales > Porphyromonadaceae > Porphyromonas > Porphyromonas sp. CAG:1061. The sequence goes on from NZ_HF988951.1 coordinate 17,749, forward strand.
GTAAATGGATATAATGCTCCTTGATATTTTCCCGTTTACATAAGTTACTTTAGCCTCTGCACCTTCACTACTTATCCCTTCGATATTATATGTAATTGTCGTTTCATTGGTTGCTCTATTCACCTGGAAGACAGGTATAATATCTTCAGGTTGAATCTGAATAAAGTCATATTCTGGAGGGTTTCTTGAAATAAAACTCAATGAACTATCCAATCTATAGATTTCCTGTATAATATCTTCTCCCGGATAATCTTCTATCTTAGGGATCTTACGATAGACTTCAATCGAATCCCCTTTTAGCTTGTAAAAGATTGTAGGCAGATCACAGCAAACTGTGCTGTATACATGGATCTTGTATGCTATTCGATTTTCAGATGGGATGTAAGAAGCTATATAGTAATCTCGTGAGTAACCATCTGTTACTACATACATTAATAGCCAATAGCTACTCGCTTCGACTTTGCAAACAGGATAATATCGTAACCTATATCTACTGTTCGGATTAAAGTAATCATTTCTAGTATTGCACAAGTAATCCAAAACAATATTTTCAGGAATTGACGATCCCAGTGCCTGACCAGAACAAATTACAGAGTCAGGTAATACTTCCTTCTTATCCCAATAGTCAAGTATTTTATCTTGACCAAACATTAGTGTTGAGCTTGAAATAAGCGCAAGCACTAAAAAACAGATTACTCTCTCTTTCATTCTCTTAATCCCGTCTAATTTCAGTGTGGATTCAAATTACTAGTGCAATTTACTTATATTTTTCCAGTTATATAGTTATTGTTTTTTACACTGGTGTTTTTTTAGGGCCTTGGATTAATATTCTGCACATAATTTAGAGTTTGTTTATTGGTTGCATCATTAAAAATCTCCACTAGATATGGGCCATTTTCCGAACTTTTATAACCAACTGATATCCAACACTCTATATTATCGTCTGCCGAGATGCAACAAAGCAATTGGTTAGTTGCATCTCAGCAAATGCTTAGTTGCATCTCGGCAATTGCTTAGTTGCATCTCGGCAAATGGCTTGCAGTAGCGGGTCTATTTACCCCTTTCTTTTACCCACATAATGGGGCTCTTACAGAGGGTTGGTGATAGCTGATTCTGCCTCGTAGTTTTGACGCTGATGGTATATTTACCGAAAATGAGGTTCATTATTGCATCATATCAAATAAATAATGTAGATTTGCCTTTACAAAACACATTATATTTAAATCTCAAATAGCAACTAGAGACTTTTGTGTGAAGTAACTAACATCATTAAGACAACTCTACTATGAGCAAAACAACCAATGTGAGCACCATCAACGATGTGGTGATTCGCTTTGCTGGAGACTCGGGGGATGGGATGCAGCTATCGGGCTCTATCTTCTCGGATGTTGCAGCAATTCTGGGAAATCAGATCTCTACTTTCCCCAATTACCCTGCGGAGATCAGGGCACCCCACGGGAGCTTGGCTGGGGTCTCGAGCTTTCAGGTAAGGATTGGCACCGAGGGGGTCTATACCCCTGGCGACTATTCCGATGTGCTGGTAGCGATGAACCCTTCTGCCCTCAAGGTGAATGTAAAGGCGATTAAAAACAATGCGACGATTATCTACGATAGTAGCGCCTTTGATGCCAGTGGGCTGAAGAAGGGGGAGTACACGTCGGAGGATCCATTCTTGGAGCTTGGGCTAACGAATAATACCATTATCCCCGTGGCAATCACGGAGATGACCCGAGAGAGCCTAAAGGAATTTGATATGGATCTGAAGTCGGTAGATCGATGCCGAAATATGCTAGCACTGGGCGTGGTGCTTTGGCTATATAATAAGGACATCTCTCCAGCAGAGGAACTGCTGAAGAAAAAGTTTGGCAAGAAGCCAACTATCCTACAAGCTAATATCAAGGTGCTGACCGATGGCTACAATTATGGGCACAACACCCATGCTTCGGCCACCACCTATCATATCGAGGGGCGAGATCAACGACCTGGGCACTATACAGAGATTACGGGAAATGAGGCGACTGCCCTCGGTTTGGTGGCGGCTGCTGAGAAGTCGGACCGACAGCTATTCCTCGGGAGCTACCCCATTACCCCTGCGACCGACATTCTGCACACCTTGTCAAAGCTGAAAGCACTCGGTGTGAAGACGGTGCAGGCAGAGGATGAGATTGCTGGCATCACTACTGCTATCGGGGCTTCGTATGCCGGTGCCCTTGGGGTGACTAGTACCTCGGGACCTGGACTAGCCCTCAAGAGTGAGGCACTAGGGTATGCGGTGATTACGGAGCTACCATTGCTACTGATAGATGTGATGCGAGGTGGCCCTTCTACTGGTTTGCCTACCAAGAGTGAGCAGACTGACTTGATGCAGGCTCTCTATGGACGTAATGGTGAGAGTCCGCTGGTGGTAATGGCAGCGACCACGCCAACCGACTGCTTTGATACCGCCTTTGAAGCGGCTCAGATAGCCCTTGAGCATATGACACCTGTGATCCTCCTCACCGATGCCTACCTAGGTAATGGTGCTTCGGCTTGGCGGATTCCCGATCTGAGCACTTATCCTGAGATCAAGCCTCCATACGTAGAGAGCAACTACCAGGGGGAGCAACCTTGGAAACCTTATTTCCGTGACCCTGAGAGCTATGTCCGCTATTGGGCGATCCCTGGTGTGGAGGGCTTTACCCACCGCGTAGGAGGCCTGGAGAAGGATAGTGAGACGGGTGTGATTAGCACCGACCCACGCAACCACGCACGTATGGTGGGGTACCGCAAGGAGAAGATTGCACGCATTGCCCATCGCCTTCCTCAGCAGGAGGTCATAGGTGATGAGGATGCTGAGCTACTAGTGGTAGGCTGGGGAAGCACCTATGGGCATATTCTTTCGGCAGTAGAGGAGATTCGTGCTGCTGGACGGAAGATTGCGATGACGCACTTCAAGTACATCAACCCACTACCTAGCAACACTGCTGAGCTGATAAAGCGCTTTGAAAAGGTGGTGGTAGTGGAGCAAAACTTGGGTCAGTTTGCCGCTTACCTCAGTGGTCAGATAGGTGGGCTAGACCTCTATAGGTTTAATAAGGTGGAGGGTCAGCCGCTCAAGGTACGAGAGATCGCAGACTATCTACTGCATATACTGGATGGTGAAAATGTAAAGCAAGGAGGGCTATAAAATATGAAACTAAATCAAGTAATAGGGCCACAGCCCTCAGGACTCACATATACGGGAAAGGACTTCCACAGTGGTGGACAAGTGAAGTGGTGCCCAGGGTGCGGTGACCACGCTGTATTGAATTCGCTACACAAGGCGATGGCGAAGATAGGCATTGCCCCACACAATACGGTGGTGGTGAGTGGTATCGGTTGCTCTTCTCGCCTACCCTACTATATGGGGACTTATGGAATGCATACCATCCACGGACGTGGAGCTGCCGTGGCTACTGGAGTGAAGGTGGCGAATCCCGACCTTTGCGTGTGGCTTACCTCGGGGGATGGCGATAGCATGGCGATTGGGGGCAACCACTTTATCCATATGATTCGGCGTAATGTGGATATCAATATGGTGCTCTTTAATAATAAGATTTATGGGCTCACGAAGGGGCAGTACTCGCCTACTAGCGACCGCGGCTTTGTCTCGAAGTCGTCTCCTTTTGGCACTGTGGAGGATCCTTTTATCCCTGGAGAATTGGTCTTTGGAGCAAGAGGAACGTTCTTTGCCCGTACCATTGATGTGGACATGGGTCTCTCTGAGGAGATCATGGTAGAGGCAGCTAAGCACCGAGGCACTAGTGTGGTGGAGAGCTTGGTGAACTGTATGATTTTCAATAATGGCACCCATTTAATGTACACCGACCGTACTATTCGTGCCGATGTGACGATTACGCTCCGCCATGGAGAGCCTATGATCTATGGCAAGGAAAAGAATAAGGGGCTAGTGCTGGACGGTCTGCAATTGAAGAGTGTGACGATTGGTGAAAATGGGGTGACGGAGAAGGATATCCTGGTGCACGATGCCACCACAGAGAGCCCCGTACTCCACTCGATGTTAGCGATGATGCACACGACACCTGGAATGCCACTAGCACTCGGTGTGATCCGCAATGTGGAGGCACCCACATACGACCGTGAGGTGACTCGCCAGATCATCAAGGAGCAGGAGAAGAAGCCCGAGCTGACGCTCCAAAGCTACCTTGATAGCCTTTCGAGCTGGGAGGTGAAGTAACCCTCCTGATGAAGGGGGTGCCTTATCGGGGGTGCCTATCTCGGACGAGTCGGACAGGTCGGACAAGTCGGACGCCGCGATAAAGGTTGGACGCCGTGATAGAGCACCCGACCTATAAAAGGCACTCG
>NZ_HF988952.1:0-2679 GCF_000435035.1 Porphyromonas sp. CAG:1061
CCTCCGACACGGGGGCTAGCTGAGTGGCACCCTGGCGGGTGCTCTTATGCCTTTATAGACAATATGTTCAATCAAATCTAATACCTATTGTCGTCATTTCTAATGTGTAATCCCTGCCACCCTAGTTCTAATATACACATATATATATAGGGTACTTATCGAACAGCCTAAGGCATTACTGATTCGTAACCTTACTTATAGCCTCAAATACATCGGCACCTACGCTCATCATCTATGGGCTGAATTTAGTTGGGAGCAAACAATTTAGTTTGATACGAACAAAGCAAAAGTTTAGTTGCAACTAAGCAATCGACGAGTTGCAATTAAGCAATTGACGAGTTGCAACTAAGCAATCGGTTTGTTGCATCTCATTTTTGCTCTGATATGTAGTTGGATATCACTTGTTTGAATATGATGAAAAAGAGTGCTACTTTGGGAGGGTAGGGTTTCTGCCACAATGTGTACACCCATTCAGGAATAGAATTGACTGAGTGTCTACCTATTCAGGAATGCGATAATATAGCGTCCACATATTCCGCTTGCCTGCGGAATGCATTCCGTAGCCGTGCGGAACGTATTCCGTAGCTATGCGGAATCCATTCCGCATGCATACGGAATATAAGGTTGGCGTGTCTACTGTTTCAGGAGAGGACAGAGGACAACCCCTAAGTTCTACCTAAGTTCTAAAGCGAAGTGTAATTTTAGTGGAGAGTAACTGCTAACTATTTGGTATCTTTGCGAGTTGAAGGTTTGGTCGTTTGATCTTATATTTGAATTAATATGATGACAGTTAATGAAATAAGGGGGAAGTATTTGGCGTTCTTTGAGAGTAAGGGTCATAAGGTGGTGCCTTCGGCACCTATGGTGATCAAGGATGATCCCACACTTATGTTTACTAATGCTGGTATGAATCAGTTTAAGGATATCATACTGGGAAATGTGCCGATCAAATATAGCCGAATGACCGATAGTCAGAAGTGCTTGAGGGTGAGTGGCAAGCACAACGACTTGGAGGAGGTGGGGCATGATACCTACCACCACACGATGTTTGAGATGCTAGGTAATTGGAGCTTTGGTGATTACTTTAAGAAAGAGGCGATTGCTTGGGCGTGGGAGCTACTTACGGAGGTATATGGTATCGATAAAGACCGCCTGTATGTGACGATCTTTGAGGGTGCCGAGAGTGAGGGGCTAGTGCGTGATAATGAGGCACACGACTTCTGGGCTGAGCATATTTCAGAGGAGCGCATCATTGATGGCAATAAGCACGATAATTTTTGGGAGATGGGTGAGACAGGACCATGTGGTCCTTGCTCCGAAATTCATATTGACTTGCGTAGCGATGAGGAGCGTGCCAAGGTAGATGGTAAGAGCTTGGTGAATCGTGACCACCCACAGGTGGTGGAGATTTGGAACCTTGTCTTTATGCAGTACAATCGCAAGGCCGATGGCTCGCTGGTAGGTCTGCCTAATAAGGTGATTGATACTGGTATGGGCTTGGAGCGCCTCTGTATGGCTTTGCAGGGCAAGATGAGTAATTATGATACCGATGTCTTTACCCCACTGATTGATAAGATTGCAGAGCTGTCGCAGAGTAAATATGGTGAGGATGAGAAGAGGGATATCGCTATGAGGGTGATTGCCGACCACGTCCGCACGATTGCTTTTAGTATTACTGATGGGCAATTGCCAAGTAATGCCAAGGCAGGCTATGTGATTAGGCGTATCCTTCGTAGAGCGGTGAGGTATGCCTATACATTCCTCAACCAGCACGAGCCCTTTATGTACCGCCTGATACCGACCCTTATCGAATCGATGGGCGACCATTATACTGAGCTAAAGCAGCAGGAGGAGATCATTACGAAGGTGATCAAGCAGGAGGAGGCCTCTTTCCTCCGTACCCTAGAGACGGGTATGTCTCTATTGGATCAGCATATCCGTGAGATGGGTGATAGCCGAATGCTAGATGGCAAGGTAGTCTTCGAGCTATATGATACCTATGGATTCCCTACCGACCTCACCGACCTAATCCTGCGGGAAAGAGGGTTGAGTGCAGACCTTGAGGGCTTTGAGGTGGAGATGAAAAAACAGAAGGAGCGCGCTAGGAATGCCGCGCACATTACTGCGGGTGACTGGGTAGAGGTGCACGCCGGCGAACAAGAGTTTGTGGGCTATGATTTCCTTGATGTGGAGACTGAGCTACTGAGGTATCGTGAGATTGAGCAAAATAAGGTAAAGACGATTCAGGCAGTGATTAGTCGCAATCCATTCTATGCCGAGGGAGGTGGACAGATTGGCGATAGAGGGGTATTGGTCGGTACTGAAGATGGAGAGGAGATAAAGGTGGTGGATACTATCAAGGAAAATAACCTCCCTATCTCGGTGCTGGAGAAGATTCCTAGTAACCCTAGCCAAACTTTTGAGGCGAAGGTGGATCAGAAACTGAGACGACAGACTGAAGCGAATCACAGTGCTACCCACTTATTGCACCATGCCCTAAGGGAGGTGCTGGGTGTGCATGTGGAGCAGAAGGGATCGTATGTGAGTGATCGGCTACTTCGATTTGACTTCTCACACTTCTCAAAGATGAGCCTAGAGGAGCTTCGCCTAGTGGAGGTGAAGGTAAATGAGGCGATTCGGCAGAATAGCACGAGGGAAGAGCACCGCACTATGCCTATT
>NZ_HF988952.1:2714-20184 GCF_000435035.1 Porphyromonas sp. CAG:1061
ATTGAAGAGGCAAAGAAAATGGGTGCGATGGCTTTTTTTGGTGAAAAGTATGGCGAGGAGGTTCGTGTGATAAAATATGGCGACTCCATAGAGTTCTGTGGCGGTACCCATGTGCCTAGCACGGGAGTGATTGGTTCCTTTAGAATTGTCTCGGAAAGCTCTATTGCTGCTGGCATCCGTCGTATTGAAGCGGTGACGGGTGTAGGGGCAGATGAGTATTACTTTGAGCAGCAAGATAAAATCTTGAAGGTGCAGGAGATGCTTCAGAATGCCCCCAATCTGGTAAAGGCGGTGAAAAAGCTGATTGAGGAAGATGAAAAGCTACGCAAGGAGCTGAAGCAAGCTCATGAGCAGCAGAAACATCAATTAGTGGATAAGCTCTTTACTTCGGCAAAGTCTTTGTCGGGTGTGGAGGTGATCACCGCTCAGCTCGATGCTCCAGCAGGTTTAGTGAAGGATGTTGCCTTTGCACTCAAGCCTCGTCTGAAGGACAAGAAGTTTGTTGTTGCCTTGGGCTCGGTGGATAATGACAAGCCATCACTGACCTTGATGCTATCTGATGAATTGGTAGAAAAGGGTCTTAATGCTGGTCAATTGGTGCGTGAGGCTGGAAAACTGATTCAAGGTGGTGGCGGTGGACAGCCCAACTTTGCTACCGCTGGAGGTAGGGATAAGAGTGGCGTGAAGGGTGCTCTGGATAAAATCATTGAAAATTTAGATCTGTAATTCATTGGGGAAGACCGAAGCATTAGTACTTGATATTGGGTGCATTGCTGAAAGGGTGCACGACTTGGCAAGTAGGCACAAGGTGGCTCTACTGGCCGACGACAATACTATTGAGCAGTGCTATCCATTGATTGATGATGAGCAGGTAGATGTTCTTCTAGTACCTATTGGAGAGGAGGCAAAGTCTCTGGAGGTGGTTCAGTTTTTATGGAACTCTCTAGCCGACCTTGGCTATACTCGTTACGACTATTTGATCACGTTGGGGGGTGGTGCGGTAAGTGATGTGGGTGGATTTGTGGCGAGTACCTACATGAGGGGCATTCAGCTGATACATATCCCTACCACACTGCTAGGAATGATAGATGCCAGCATTGGTGGCAAGACAGCTATTGATTACGGAGGGGTTAAAAACCTTGTGGGATCATTTTATGAGCCTAATGAGGTGTGGGTGTCGCTCGCCTTTTTAGAGACGCTACCAAAACAGGAACTGCTAAGTGGTCAGGGGGAGCTGATAAAGTATGGTCTCTTAGATGGTGATGAACTCTATCAAGAGACTTTGGACCTTGAGGTCATCGCACCGGACTTGATTGCGAAGGTGATCCAATATAAACTGGATGTGGTGGCTGCTGATCTGCGAGATGAAGGGGGAAGAGTGGTGCTCAACCTTGGGCATTCTACGGCCCATAGCCTTGAGGCACTCAAGATATCTCGTGGTGAGGTATTGCCACATGGTATTGCAGTGATGGCGGGGCTAATTGTGGCACTTTATATTTCATATAAATGGTACGGACTGAAGGAGCAGGTGCTCTCTCAGTTGGTGCGGGTGGCGAAAGATAGATTCCCTAGAGTTGCTTTTTCTTGTGATGATTATGAGGAAATGTGGCAGTTCGCTTTGAAGGATAAGAAAAATTCTGGGGGTGCCGAGCTCACTATGGTATTGCTAAGTGAGGTGGGTTGCCCAATGACAGAGCAGGTAACTCGTAAGCAATGGGAGGAGGCTTTGGACTTTTATCGGGACTTTATGTTTTGATTGGCATACTATTTGCTACTACTAAGTAAATGATTGGGAGGTTTTTTACTTTTAGGAATAAAGGATGAATATTGATTATTATATGAATGACTTTGACGAGGACAACGGAGTGATACCAAATGTATTGCCGATGATCATACCTGATGATGACGCTATGCCAGACTATAGTCTTAATAGCAAAAGGCTGAATAAATCGCTTCCGGTGCTCCCATTGAGGGATATGCTACTTTTCCCCGCAGTGACCATACCTGTGATGGTGGCGCGAGAGAAGAGTAGACTGATAGTAGATAGCTTAGAAAATAAGAGGGATCGCCATATCATTGTGGTGGCTCAGAAAGACCCTGAGGTGGAGGATCCTGAGATGAAGGATCTATTTCCATATGGTACCATAGCTGAGGTGATCAGGGTACTGGAGGTAAATGATGATCTGGTAACGGTGATCCTACAAGGAAAGCAGAGGGTGGAGCTTACAGAGCTGACTAAGAGCGACCCTTACTGGATGGGTAAGTATCGACTCCTTGAGGATGTACACCCAGCAGAGGAGGATATGGAGTTTGAAGCTTTGACCGACCTGATTAAGGAGACGATGGTAAAGCAGCTGATCCTTCAGGGTGAAGCTCCTAAGCCATTTGTGGCCTCTTTGATGAAGCTGACTCATAAGGAGAGTATCGTCAACTTTGCTTGTGTCTACTTCCCTGAGTCCATGACGGATAAGGTGACGTTGCTGATGCTGGACAATATCAAGACCAGAGCTTTTCAGGTGCAGCGGATGCTCAATAAATCTTTGGCTCAGGAGGAGCTGAAGCATGAGATTCACCAGAGGACCAAGGTGGATATTGATAAGCAACAAAAGGATTACTATCTGCAACAACAGATCAAGGTGATTAAGGAGGAGTTGCAAGGGGGTGAGGACCTTGAGGTGGAGGAGCTTTTGAAAAAAGCTAAGGCTAAGAAGTGGTCTAAGGAGGTCGGTGATATTTTTGAGAAGGAGGTGTCTAAGCTCCAAAGAATGTCGGCACAGAGCCCTGACTACAGTGTCCAGATTCAGTACCTTGAGACCATATTGGATTTGCCTTGGGGTGAGTGTACGGAGGATAACTTCAACCTTAAGAACGCTGAGGCGACTTTGAATAAAGATCATTTTGGCCTAGATAAGGTAAAGGAGCGTATTCTGGAGCACTTAGCTGTGCTAAAGCTCAAGGGGGATATGAGGTCGCCAATTATCTGTCTTTATGGCCCTCCTGGAGTGGGAAAGACTTCTCTAGGAAAGAGTGTCGCTGATGCCCTTAATAGGAAGTATGTGAGGATTTCGCTCGGAGGTCTGCACGATGAGGCGGAGATCCGCGGCCATAGGCGTACCTATATCGGTGCAATGCCTGGGCGTATTATTAAGGGGTTCTTGAAGGCTGGTTCGTCTAATCCTGTCTTTGTGCTTGATGAGGTGGATAAGCTAGCGATGGACTACAAGGGGGACCCCTCTTCTGCCCTTTTGGAGGTGCTTGACCCTGAGCAAAATAATACGTTCCACGATAATTATCTTGATATAGACTACGACCTAAGTAAGGCGCTATTTATAGCCACTGCCAATAATGTGGGGGATATCCCAGCACCGCTCCGTGACCGTATGGAGATGATCGAGGTAAGTGGTTATATCCTAGAGGAAAAGGTGGAGATTGCTATGAGGCATCTGGTACCTAAGGAGATCGCTAATCATGGACTTAAGAAGAGTCAGGTGAAGATCTCTCGCAAGACGATTGCAGCATTGATCGATGGGTATACGCGTGAAAGTGGTGTGCGCCAATTGGAAAAGACGATTGCTTCATTGCTACGTAAGGTGGCAAGAAAGGTGGCTGATGAAGATGCTGTAGCTGAAGGGGGTGGTCCTATTACTATTGCCCCAAAGGATCTCAAAGAGTATCTAGGATCACCCAGGTTTTTGTCGGAGCAGTATGAGGGCAATGACAATGCTGGTGTGGTGACGGGACTCGCATGGACTAGTGTGGGAGGGGAAACTCTCTTAGTAGAGAGTGCTATAAGTCCAGCTAGGACGGCGGGTAAACTTACCATCACTGGTAACCTTGGCGATGTGATGAAGGAATCGGCCATTTTGGCTATGGAGTATATTAAGAGCCATAGCAGTCTGTACGATATTCCTGCGGATCTATTTGAGTGCTGGAATGTGCATATCCACGTTCCTGAAGGGGCTATTCCTAAGGATGGACCTAGTGCAGGTATCACTTTGGTCACTTCGCTTATCTCTACATTCACTCAGCGTAAGGTGAATCCTCAGATAGCGATGACGGGAGAGATTACTCTTCGGGGTAAGGTGCTCCCTGTAGGAGGCATCAAGGAGAAAATCCTTGCCGCCAAGCGGTATGGAATCAAGACCATTATCTTGTGTGAAGAGAATAGGAAGGATATAGAGGAGATCAAAGATATCTATATCAAGGGACTTAACTTCGTGTATGTTAAGGATATTAAGGAGGTGATCCAAGTGGCACTAAGCGACGAAAAGGTCTCTAATCCTATTGATCTTATGGGACATCTTCAAGCGTATAGAGAGAGTTTAAATCAGAGTAAGAGTAAGTAAATATGGCATTACAGTGTGGAATCGTAGGGCTTCCAAATGTAGGGAAATCAACCCTGTTTAATTGCCTTTCGAATGCAAAGGCTCAGTCGGCCAACTTCCCGTTTTGTACGATTGAGCCCAATGTGGGTGTGATTACAGTACCAGATAATCGACTAAATAAGCTGGCCGAATTGGTTCACCCCAATCGTATAGTCCCAACGACTGTGGAGATCGTAGATATTGCAGGACTAGTAAAGGGAGCGAGTAAAGGTGAAGGACTAGGTAACAAGTTTTTGGCCAATATCCGTGAGACCGATGCCATTATCCATGTATTGAGGTGCTTTGACGATGATAATATTACTCACATCGATGGCAAGGTGGATCCAGTACGTGATAAGGAGGTGATCGATGTAGAGCTTCAGCTAAAAGATCTGGAGACGGTGGAAAGCCGCATTCAGAGGGTGGAGAAGCAGGCCAAAACTGGTGGCGATGCTCAAGCTAAGGTACTCTTTAATGTCCTCTCGCAGGTGCGTGAAGTGCTGCTCCAAGGGAAGTCTGCACGATCGCTCAGTTTTGATTTGTCTGAGGAGCAGAAGGCGATGAAAGAGCTCTACCTATTGACGGCTAAGCCAATCCTCTATGTCTGTAATGTGGACGAAGCCTCTGCTGTGGACGGCAATAAGTATGTTGATGCTGTACGCGAGGCAATTAAGGAGGAGGACGCTGAGCTATTGGTAATTGCCGCTCAGACGGAGAGCGAGATTGCTGAATTGGACACGTATGAAGAGCGCCAGGAGTTCCTTGAAGCAGTAGGACTAGAGGAGAGTGGGGTATCTAGGCTGATTAGAAGTGCCTATGCTTTGCTTAATCTGGAGACCTACTTTACTGCTGGAGTACAGGAGGTGCGAGCATGGACTTATACTAAGGGATGGAAGGCTCCACAAGCAGCGGGAGTGATTCATACTGACTTTGAGAAGGGATTCATTCGCGCTGAGGTGATTAAGTATGAAGACTTTATCCACTACGGGAGTGAGCAAGCGGTTAAGGAGGCTGGTAAGCTCTCAGTCGAAGGTAAGGACTACGTAGTGCAGGATGGAGATGTGATGCACTTTAGGTTTAACGTCTAAATACAAGCATTTCGGACAAAAAAAGAGTGAGGTACACCACACAGTGTACCTCACTCTTTTTACTAATTATGGAATGTGAATTACTTATCAGAATAGTTGGTTCTGTAGTAATGCATATTATTGGCTCTTCTCTCAGCAGCTCTTTTCTCTGCTTCTTCTCTAACTAGCTCCTTGCGATGCTGTGAAGGGGTTTTATTGAACTGCCTACGACAGAATACGGTAAAGTGGCTTGGACTAGAGAATCTGAACTCCTCCATAATGTCTTTGAAAGGTACGGTTGGATCCGCCAAACGCTCTTCAATCATCTCTGCCTTGCGGTCTAGCATCCATGTGTATGGGGGCACGTTGAAGGTCTCCTTAAATAGCTTATTGAACTTGCGGATATCAATTCTACGCATATCGGCTAGGTCTTGGACCGACTTAGCTCTATAGTGATTCATGATAACGAACTCTTTGAAGTCTACCTCTTTCCTAAGTAGTGGTGCCAAGAGCTCTCCAAGTACTTCGGGCTTGTAGTATCCTGCAAGTACAAAGAATACCTCCTTTAGTTTTTGCTCCATAATCTCTACGCATTGAAGCCCATCTTGGTAGAATCGATGAATGGTCATCAAGCTCAGCTTTAGTGGCTCATAGATTTCAATGGTGCGGTGAACCATGGTAATAGGAGCGTATTTTCTCAAGTTGTTGAAAGTGTAGCCACTGCAGAGATGAGAGAGCCTATCAAACATAAATATCTGTAAGGTGCCTTCACATCCTAATGTGATCGAGAGTGTGTTGTTACTCTCAACAAGCATCCCAAAAGGGGCATTGCGGGTCTCGTTGATATCAGTGGAGGTGGGGTCGAGATCGTTGGTAATACTATAGCGAGTATCACTGCTATCCACAAAAATAAGGAGCGTCTTATCGCCACTCTTTATCTCTTCTTTTTGCTCAGGCTTCATTGCTACCTCTTTATAAGCACTGGTTTTGTTGTTGCCAGCATAGCAGTCGCAGCCTAAGTGACGTTCTATATTAACTGGTTTCATATGTAATATAAATAATTCCTCTCCGTCTCCGCGTATGCATAAGGAACAGAAAGGAGGTGATTTTGATAAATGAGTTACAAAATTACTGATATTAATCGAAATATACAAGGGTATCAATTAAAAGATTTGGTGCCTCTAATATTTCGACAATAAGGATGCTAGTATTTAGTGGTAGGCAAAGACCTTATGATCTAAAAAGAATAGAGTAGGTAGGTTTTTATCGCTATTATCTGCTCAGAGGATTTGCCAAAGTAATCGCTCCGTGAATTGCCATAGATCTCTCCAAGTCCATAAACGTATGAGCCCCTTATACCTGCAACGAAATGTGAAAAATGATACTCTGTGCCTACACCGCCACCGATACCCCATGCAAACTTGTTTTCAACGGGCATCTCATGCTGGCGGGTGACGACACCAGGTATCTTTTGGTCGCCAAAATTGCTCTTAGAGCTTTCGGAAATGAGATAGCCAAAGTGAGCCCCCATATCAATGGTTAGCTTTAGAGCCTTCTTGCCAAAGGTTAATTGGGTCATTATAGGCATATTGACGAAGGTGAGCGTGCGATCATAGAATAGCCCTAACTGGTTGTATGGCTCCTCTAGGTCTTTCGGCTTCTCCATCCACCCTCTCTGAGAATAATCAAATTCGATCCAAATTCCTCCAACGACATTGGAGAGGTTGTACACGTAGCCAATATCGTATCGCATCACCAGCCCTGCATCAAAGCCAATCTTGGGGTCCTGTTGTACCCTAGGTGTGAAGATGAGGTTGCTCAGGTTAACGCCAGCGGTAGGTCCTATCATAAACTTGCGCTGAAAAGGTTCTGGCTCACCTTGCGCAGCACCATCAATGGCTACTAGCAGTAGTGCTGTAAGTGTAGTGAAAAATAAACGCTTCATCAAAATCTCCTAGCCTCCCCTCTTTCTTGATATTGCACGAAAAATACTCCTAGGTTACTTTTGAATTCCCCATTCCCTGGTCGGCTAACGAAATCAAATTTGCTCTGCACCCCATTCCAAGACATCTCCGACCTGTTATTTTTTGAGGATAAGCGTCCAAGGAAAAAGCTTGCTGTATCATAGCCGAGCAAGCTGTAGCGTGGGTAAGTGGAGCCTAGACCATGGTTGAACCATTTTGAAAATTGGCTTTCAAAGCTTTTGTAAGTAGTACTCTCGGGATCCACAAAAAAGGTAGTATAGAAAACAGCTTTATTCACTTTCAGATCATTACCAAGAGAGTGCGAGTAGGTTTGCCATTCAGGATATCCGAAGGGAATGATATTGGTGACTGATAGGCTGTCTCTAGCAACATTAAGCGTCTCAAGTATACTCTTGGCGACTGACAACGACCCTACATCTGGCACCACAACTACTTGGGAACTTTGGGATGAAAGGTTGTTGACTGTATTTAGATTGCTGAATAGGGCTAGATCAATCTCACTGTACGACACTTTGTATTTGTCTAATTCACCCTGTAATATCGAAATGAAGTCGTCCTTATTACTTTGATCATAGTTGCTCCTCACAAATTGAATGTGGGAGTTGCGGAATTCTTGAATAAACTTCTGAGCTACCGTTTTGTAGAGTGCTTTATGCGGGGTGTTGACTTGATAAGTCTTAGAGTTCCTACGTGCAACTTGAGGATAATCTCTTGATGTAAATGGGATGACGTAAGAGGCTCCCTTTACCTTTGCAATCTGTGATAGCTTATCAATAGAGGTGTCTGAGACGCCTCCTAAAATCATATCAATCTTCGGTAGTCCATTGAGGGCGGCTATTGAGCTTTCGAGCTTTTGGTCGCTACAATCAACTGCATGGAGGTGAATGCTCATTCCGCTCTTCTTCGCTTCAAGTAGAGCCATTAAGAATCCCTCATAGTACATACTAAATCGGCGTCCTTTGTCTTCGCTAAAGGGTAGGGCAAGTGCTACAGTAAAACCACTAGCTACGGGAAATGCGGGGCGACTTCCCAGTGCCTCATTATTGGCAAGGGTGTTGTCTGGAATCAGTATTGTAGCATCTGCTTTCAATCCATTCTTGATCTGAGGATTGTAGTGATAGAGCTGCTCTTCGCTCCACCCAGTCACTTGGAGCAAACTATATATTGTGGCTCCAGCCGGTACTTTATATGCAATTAAGCCTGTAATACTTCCATTGGTAGGCACTGGCGAAGGCTTTGACCCTTCAGAACGGTAGACACCACTCTCGGATGTAGATTGAGGTATGACAATGATGATGCCTTGAGAAAGTTTATCGGCATTATTTATGGAAGAGTTGGCAGATAAAATTGAATTGACCGATACTCCATATTTTCGAGCAATAGAGTATAGGGTCTCCCCCATTTCCACCTTGTGGTAAATTGGAGTGTTTTTATTTGGAGTGTTGTCACTTGTTTGATCCATCGGGATGATTAGCTTTTCTCCCACTCTAATGCTTTGAGCAGCATGAGGGTTTAATCGGCAGATATCCTCAATGGTTACTCCATAATTCAGACTAATCCTATATAATGTCTCCCCTTTTGCTACAATATGCTCTTTATGTCCTTGCTGTGCATTTGCACTCAAGGTGACTATGAATAGTATATAGAAAGCCAAGGACCTATATACAGCCTTTCTTATTTGCATTGTCATATCTATTACGTTACGTATACCCTAGTAATTAATTATGCAAATATAGCAATTTAGCACTAAGTATCAAGCTGTTTATCCTCCCTTTCTGGTATTTCTGGTGTTTTAGCGTGCACTGAGTGTCTATGGGTAAGGACTTACTAGGCGATCCGATTTGTTGTGGCAACCAAGTCAGAGGAGAGCCTGCCCCAAGCCCTCTATAGACCTCTATGCTAGTAGGGTAAAAGTCGAGATGCAACTAAGCAATTGGCGAGTTGCAACTAAGCATTTGCTGAGATGCATCTCGCCAATTGCTTAGTTGCATCTCGATAGACGCTTTTGTATAGAGTTGAATTCCAGATGATTGTGAAGATGTTATCTGTGAACCAACATTGTCTGGTTTTCCATCTAATTTAATGGTTTGAAAATTATGGATTGCAGAGTGCCTCGTAAGGGTAAAATGGATTCGTCGCTAGTCGAGCCCTGATGTTTGGCTTCCTCAATGTGCAATCCCAGATCTCTTGACTTATAATGTAGGATTAGTTGTAATTTTTTTGTACCTTTGGCTAAAGAATTGTGGCGATGATGAATTGGTTTTTGACCGATTTATACTTGTTACATAGGTTGATAAGAGTCGAAAAAGTTTTTAGATACTGATGCAAGAGGAAAATAAACAGGGGGGAAAGGTAATTGAGGTAAATCTAGAGGAGCAGATGAAGTCGGCGTATATCGACTATGCAATGTCTGTGATAGTGAGCCGTGCATTGCCTGATGTGCGTGATGGCTTTAAGCCTGTACATAGGCGCATCCTCTATGGGATGAATGAGTTGGGAAATACCCCTGATAAGCCCTATAAGAAGTGTGCTCGTACTGTGGGTGATGTGATGGGTAAGTACCACCCCCACGGCGATAGCTCCATATATCTCGCTCTGGTGCGCTTGGCACAGGAGTGGAGTATGCGCTACACGCTAGTAGACCCTCATGGTAACTTTGGCTCAGTAGACGGTGATGGCCCTGCTGCGATGCGATATACGGAGAGTAGATTGGCTCCATTGGCTATGGAGATGCTCTCTGATATCAATAAGGAGACGGTAGATATGGTGCCTAATTACGATGACTCTACTTTGGAGCCATCTGTACTCCCTAGCCGTATTCCAAATCTTTTGGTGAATGGTGCATCGGGTATCGCTGTGGGTATGGCCACTAATATGGCTCCTCATAACCTGAAAGAGGTGCTTGAGGGTGCATTGGCCTATATTGATAAGCGTGGCGACATCTCTGTGGCAGAACTTATGGAGTACGTAAAGGCTCCAGACTTTCCTACCGGTGGTACGATTTATGGATACCAAGGAGTGAAAGAGGCTTTTGAGACCGGGCGGGGTCGAATCGTTATTCGTGGTAGAGCGGAGATAGAGGTAGATGGTCAGCACGAGCAGATCGTAATTACAGAGATCCCCTACAATGTGATAAAGAAGGACTTGGTGAAGAGTATCGCCGACCTTGCCACCACTAAAAAGATTGACGGGATCAGCAATGTGCAGGATGAGTCGAGTGGTAAGACAGGTATGCGCATTGTCATTGATATCAAGCGAGATGCCAATGCTGGTGTAGTACTCAACAAGCTCTACAAGATGACTACATTGCAGAGCTCGTTCAGCGTCAATAATATTGCACTTGTCAATGGCAGTCCTCAATTGTTGAACCTTAAGGACTTAATTGGGGAGTTTGTGAAGCACCGCTTTGAGGTGGTAACTAGGCGTACTACCTACGATCTGAGAAAGGCAGAGGAGCGACTCCATATCCTCGAAGGACGAATCATAGCTGCTGATAATATAGATGAGGTAATAGCGATCATTAAAAGCTCTGAGAAGCAGTCTGATGCTATTGAGCGGCTGATGGCTCGCTTTAACCTTTCACAAATTCAGGCACGCTCTATTGTAGAGATGCGTCTCGGTCAGTTGACAGGTATGGAGCTAGAAAAGCTACATGCTGAATTCGATGAAGTGTCGGAGCGAGTGACCTATTTCAAGAGCCTGCTTGCTGATGAAAATCTACTTTATGGCGTCATCAGTGATGAGCTTCGCGAAATCATTGAAAAGTATGGAGATGATAGACGAAGTGATATCGTTTATGCTACCGCTGATATGAATCCAGAAGATTTCTATGCCGATGAGGATATGGTGATAACCATCTCTCATATGGGATATATCAAGCGTACACCACTTGCCGACTTTCACGCTCAGAGTAGGGGTGGAGTAGGGGCTAAGGGTAGCGATACTCGCGATGAGGACTTCGTGGAGTATATCTACAGTGCCTCTATGCATGCTACTTTGCTATTCTTTACAGAGCAGGGTCGGTGCTATTGGCTTCGCGTATTTGAGATTCCTGAAGGAGCTCGCAACTCTAAGGGAAGAGCAATTCAAAATCTTCTCAATTTGGATGCCGATAATAGAGTTAATGCAGTCCTAAGAGTAAAAGACTTAACTACTGACGAGGAATTTGTAAATACCCATTATCTTACCTTCTTCACGAAGAGTGGATTGGTACGTAAGTCAAGACTTAAGGATTTCTCAAGGCCACGCCAGTCTGGTAT
Organism: Porphyromonas sp. CAG:1061; assembly: GCF_000435035.1. Classification (NCBI taxonomy): domain Bacteria; kingdom Pseudomonadati; phylum Bacteroidota; class Bacteroidia; order Bacteroidales; family Porphyromonadaceae; genus Porphyromonas; species Porphyromonas sp. CAG:1061. The sequence continues at coordinate 14,390 of NZ_HF988952.1, forward strand.
TATAGCGATAAAGCTACGTGACGATGATAAGGTAGTGAGCGTGATGCTCTCCAATGGTAAGTGCGACTTTGTATTGGGAAGTCGAAAGGGTAGAGCTGTACGCTTCTCTGAGAGTGTGCTTAGGCCTCTAGGACGTTCGTCTATGGGGGTACGGGGAATGCGTTTGGAAGAGGACGGTGATGAGCTGGTCGGAGCTGTATGCATTAAGAAGCCAGAGGAGGAGACAATCTTGGTGATCTCTGAAAATGGATATGGTAAGCGCTCTAGCCTTGAGGATTATCCTCTGAGAAATAGAGGAGGTAAGGGAGTTATTACTCTTAAGATAACTGAGAAGACTGGTGAACTGGTCTCAATCCATAGCGTTACGGATGCACACGACATTATGATTATTAATAAGAGTGGTGTGGCCATCCGAACGAGTATGAAAGATATCTCCGTGATTGGTAGAAATACTCAAGGTGTGAAGTTGATCAACCTCTCAAAGCGTGGCGATGAGATAGCTAGTACCTGTAGAGTGCTCTCAGAAGAGGAGCAGCAGCCTGAAGTGGAGGAGCGTGACGAAGGTGTTTACGAAGCTGATGGTGCGGATATAGATGATAGCGAGTTCTCAGATGATCATGCAGATCACGATTCTGACCAGGAGTAATTGATTAAACCTTACCGACCGTGTAGGGTCATACTATTGAGAAGTAAAAGAGAATAAATAATTACTAATAAAAAGATTAGAAGATATGAAGAAGAGATTTTTCTTAGGTACACTGTCTGTTTTGCTAGGTGCTTTTTTAGTAGTGCCAGCTTTTGCACAAGAGAAAGTGGTAAAAGAGGTAGAGCGTACCGTGAAGCGTGATAAGGCTGATATCAATGCAGCTCGACAATTAATCAAGACCACTTTGGAAAACCCAGAGACCGCTAATTCGGCTCACGCATGGTATGTGGCTGGATTTGTAGAGGAGAAGGCTGTAGAGAAAGGCTTTATTAAGCTACAACTAGGTGAGGCTGTGGATGAGGCAGGGTTCTACAAGCCTGTTTATGACATGGTTAATTATTATGAGAAGGCGTATGAGCTGGATCATCAGCCCAATGATAAGGGCCGTGTGAGACCTAAGTTTGAGAAGAAGATTCGTGAGGCTGTGAGCACCTATTATACGCAGTTGATTAATGCAGGTAATGAAGGGCTACAAAGTGGCGACTTTAAGAAGGCCAATATGTATTTCTCAAAATTCGGTGAGATGAAGAATCATCCAATGTTTGAGGGTACTCCAGTCGCTACTGCTGACTCATTAAGCATGGAGGTGGCTTTCTTCTCTGCCTATGCTGCTACTCAGATGGAAGATAATACTACTGCTGCCATTGAGGAATTGAAGCGCATTAAAGACGTCCCATTTAACCAAAATGAGGTATACCAGCTTCTCGCTCTTCAGTACATCAATTCTGGTGATACTGTTAGCTACGAGAATACCCTTAAAGAGGCTATTGACGTAGTCCCACAAGAGCCAATATTCTTGACCAACCTTGCCAATATTTTGATCATTAAGGGTGAGAATGACCAAGCTTTGACTTTCCTAAATCAACTATTGGAGAAGGACCCAACTAATCCACTAGTACTCTCTACTATGGGGCAGATCTATACTGAGGGTAAGAAGGATTATAAGACTGGTGAGAGCTACTACCTCAAGGCAGTGGAGCTAAATCCTGACTCAAAAGAGGCTATCTATGGCCTTGCACAGGTCTACTTCAACCAAGGTGCTGATGCCATCAATGAGGCCAATAACATCACCGATCAAGATAAGTATACTGTTGCTCTTGAGAAGGCAAAGTCTTTCTATACAAAGGCCTTGCCTTACCTAGAGAAGGTACACAACTTAGATCCAGAGAATTCTCAATTCCGTACCGCACTTTATAATGTGTACTATAATCTTGGTATGGAAGACAAAATGGCCGAAATGGATGCGGCGCAATAAGCAAAAGCTTCATTACACATAGTATTAATGAGGAGGTATATCGTTCTTTACGATGTACCTCTTCTCTTTTTTCTCTACCATATATTGGTCGGGTGGAAAAAAGAATTAGGGAGTTATGTCGTTATTGTAAAATAATTAGGTACATTTGTAGTGATAACAAATATCGAAGTAATGTCGGTGTTGCGGAGATGAAAAAACACTTTTCCACCAGAATGACATAACTATGTGAAAGGAGATAAACTATGGCGAAAAAAAACTATGTGTTGGATACCAACGTGATACTTCACGATTATAAGTGTATCAATAACTTCCAGGACAATAATGTATACATACCAATTACTGTCTTGGAGGAGGTGGATAAGTTTAAAAAAGGTTACGAGCAAATCAATTTTAATGCTCGGGCTTTTACTCGCACACTTAATGAAATCATTGGTGGTGCTGAGGCTGACTCTTCTGCTAAGGAAAATGGTGTCAAGATTGAGGAAAATGGGGTGCTTATTAATGCCGACGGAGGTAAAGTATTTATACTAACTAGTGGGCAGCATCACAGTAAGGTATCAGAAGTATTTAAGGAAGATCTAAATGATCATAGGATACTATCTGCAGCACTTACTCTCTCTGAGCACTCTGACCTACCAACAATACTGGTGACTAAAGACTTTAATCTACGGATCAAAGCTCTTTCATTAGGATTGAAAGCCGAGGATTATACTACCGACAAGGTGGATGTGGAGGATATCTCTACTTCCGACTTTAGCGAGGTGGAAGTGGATGACCCAGCAGTGGTTGATTCATTATATAGTGCTGGTAATGAAGGTCTGCCAGTAAGTGAGCTATCATTACCATCTGCTCCTATTCCCAATCAAACTTTTATTCTCAAAAGCCCACAGAGCTCGGTCTTGGTGAGGACTTTAAGTACTGGAGAGAGCGTTCGCCGCATTGAAAAACGGACCTTTATGGGTATTACCCCTAGAAATGCGGAGCAAACAATGGCATTTGATCTCCTAGCTGATCAGTCAATATCCCTAATTGGAATGACAGGTACAGCAGGAACGGGAAAGACCTTACTCGCTCTCGCAGCAGCACTTGCACAGGAAGAAGATTACCAGCAAATCTTACTGGCTCGTCCGATCGTTTCGCTTGCCAATAAAGACTTGGGATTTCTCCCTGGTGACTACAAGCAGAAGATTATGCCCTATATGCAGCCATTGTTTGATAACCTTAATGTGATTAAGGCTCAGTTTGGTGAGAACTCTAGCCAAGTGAGAAAGTTGGAAGATATGCTTTCGAGCGAGAAGCTAGTGATCGAGGCACTTGCCTATATTAGAGGGCGTAGCCTTTCTAATGTAATTTGTATCATTGATGAGGCTCAAAACCTAACTCCTCAGGAGATAAAGACGGTAATTACGCGTGCTGGTGATAATACGCGTATGATATTCACTGGTGATGTGCATCAAATTGATAGCCCTTATCTTGATAGTAGGAGCAATGGTCTTGCTTATATGATTGAGAGAATGAGGGGAGAGGACTTCTTTGGTCACGTCAATCTTGTGCAGGGTGAGCGTTCACACCTCAGTGATATGGCAGCGAAGAAATTATAAACGTGATAATATAAACTATATAAATACCTAACAGATGCAGCATTGAATATGGCAAAGAAATCTATTAAGTTTAGTCTCGTATACCGAGATATGTTTCAGAGCTCTGGTAAATACCAACCAAGAGCTGACCAATTGGCTAGAGTGGCACCACTCATCGTGGAGATGGGGTGCTGGGCACGTGTAGAGACTAATGGTGGAGCTTTTGAACAAGTTCAACTACTCTATGGCGAAAACCCAAATAAGGCAGTAAGAGCCTTCACAAAAGCCTTTAATGAGGCGGGCATCCAAACACATATGCTTGACCGTGGCTTGAACGCACTTCGTATGTACCCTGTACCAGCTGATGTAAGGCGTTTGATGTACAAGGTGAAAAAGGCACAAGGAGTCGATATTACTCGTATCTTCTGTGGTCTTAATGATGTGCGTAACATTATCCCTTCTATCCAATATGCCAAGGAGGCAGGGATGATCCCTCAGGCTGTTCTTTGTATTACTCACTCACCTATCCATACCGCTGAGTACTACACAGGTATCGCTAAGCAACTGATCGATGCTGGTGCTCCTGAGATTTGCTTGAAGGATATGGCTGGTATTGGTAGGCCTACTCTTCTTGGTAAGGTGGTTAAGGCAATTAAGGAGTATAATCCTGATGTAATTGTACAGTACCACGGCCACTCTGGTCCTGGTTTCTCTCCAGCTTCTATGCTAGAGGTGGCTCGTGCCGGTGCAGATATCCTTGATTGTGCAGTAGAGCCACTAGCTTGGGGTAAGATCCACCCTGATGTGATCACCATACAAGCGATGCTTAAGGCTGATGGCTTTGAGGTGCCTGAAATCAATATGAATGCATATATGAAAGTAAGGAGTATGACTCAGGAGTTCTTGGATGATTTCTTGGGCTACTTTACCAACTTTGGTAATCTACAGTCTTCTTCTCTACTTGTGGGTTGCGGATTGCCAGGTGGTATGATGGGATCTATGATGGCCGACCTAAAGGGTATCCACTCTGCGATCAATATGTATCATAAGCAAAATAATGAGCCTGAGCTGACCATTGATGACTTGATGGTGAAACTCTTTAAGGAGGTAGAATATGTATGGCCAAAGCTGGGTAACCCACCATTGGTAACTCCATTTAGCCAGTATGTCAAGAACGTTGCCCTAATGAATGTATTCAATATGGAGCGTGGCGAAGGACGTTGGCAGGCTATTGATAAGAATACTTGGGGTATGATCACAGGAAAGTCTGGCAAGCTACCAGGCACCCTGGCTCCAGAGATTATAGAGCTAGCTAAGGAGAAGGGCGAGGAGTTTACCGATGCCAACCCACAAGACTACTACCCAGATGAGCTGGATAAGTACCGTAAGATCATGGATGAAGAGGGTTGGGACTATGGTCAGGACGATGAGGAGCTATTCGAATTGGCAATGCACGAGCAGCAGTATCGCGACTATAAGAGTGGCGTAGCAAAAGAGCGCTTTGAGGCAGACTTGGCTAAGCTACGCGCTGAGGATCAGGCTAAGAAGGGATACACAGCTGATGACGTGAAGGAGCTCGTTAGAGCCAATTATATCCCTGTTACTGCTCCTGCAAGTGGTCAGGTATTCTGGGAGTTAGACTTTGAGAACCAGTCTGCAGCTCCAGCTGTTGGTACCTCGTATAGAGCTGGTAGCAAGATGTGCTTTATCCAGACCAATGTACTCTATACCGTAGATGTCAAGGCTGGTATCTCTGGACGTATCCGTGAGATTGTAGCCGACCAAGGTGCTCATGTACGTAAGGGCGATGTGATTGCTTACATGGATGACTGTGAGGATTTCCTACCCGAGCCTGAGGAGCAAAAAGAGTATGTTAAGCGGTTGTAATACCTTACGGTATCTTACACGAATGTAATTAAGAGGAGGGGAGCTTGCTCCCCTCCTCTTCTTGACTTATAAGAGACTGTTGCACGAAGACGATCTGCGGCGTTGCTTTCGGAATTCGGCCTCGGTCACGTACATGAGTACGCTCCCTTCAGCCTCATCCTCAGCGCCTTGCATCTCATCCTTCGTGCAAAGTCTCAGCACATTTGCTTCAAATGTGCGAGAATGGCACTTCGTGCAACATTCTCTATAAGTAGAAAAAAGAGAGGTAAGTCTGAACTTACCTCTCTTTTAATTGTTTTCTCCTTAAGAGTAAATTGGAAACTTTTTACTGTTAATCTTCTAGGCTAGGATCCTCATCATCCGTATC
>NZ_HF988952.1:20190-25139 GCF_000435035.1 Porphyromonas sp. CAG:1061
AGGATCCTCATCATCCGTATCCAGCATGTAGGAAAGCTCATTCTTATCAGAGTCATAAAACTCATACTCTAGCATTCCTAATGATTCATCGGCGATAATATCTATGCCTTTCCCGTATTTGCTACGCCATGAGGACAGGATAGAACCTCCTAAGAAGCCCTTCTTTTTGGTTAAGTAGGCAGCCACAAAAGGATGTAAATGGATACTAAACTTCTTAACACCCTCCTCTTTCGTCAACTGGTTAACCATCTTCTCCACTTCATCAGTAAAGAATAGAGTGGGCTGAACTTGTCCCTTACCATGACAAGTTGGGCAGACCTCCTCTGTTTCAATGCGAGTTGCTTGGCGAACCCTCTGACGGGTTATTTGCATGAGACCGAACTTGGTCAATGGTAAAATGGTATGCTTGGCTCGGTCATTTTTCATATACTCATTCATTTGCTCAAAAAGCTTCTGTCTATTTGCTGCTTGAGCCATGTCAATGAAGTCTATGATAATAATACCACCTAAGTCGCGCAATCTCATCTGCCTTGCTATCTCCTCTGCTGCCGACAGATTGACATCAACAGCGGTGTCCTCTTGTTGCTTAGAGCCTCTAGATCTATTCCCGCTATTGACATCTACCACGTGCATTGCTTCAGTTTGCTCAATCACTAGGTAGGCACCACTCTTGTAGGTAACAGTCTTCCCAAATAAATGCTTAATCTGCTTGCTTACATCAAAATAGTCGTATATGGGCCTTTTCCCTTCGTAGAGCTTGACGATATTGCCATGCCCTGGGTCAATAAGCTCAATATAATCTTGAGTCTCTTGCACAAGAGACTTATCATTGATGTAAATGTCTTTAAAGTTGGAGTTGTAAGTATCTCTCAAAAGACTTAGCAAGCGATTACTCTCTTGATGTAGCATGTATACATCAGGAGTGTTATTGCCTCCTTTTTTACCACCTTTTGCTTCTTGCGGCTGGTTGTTTTGTGGCTCACGGCTAAGGTTTTCGACTGTCAGGCTCCACTTCTTTACTAGGGATCTTAGCTCGTGGTGCAACTCAGCTACCTTTACACCTTGTGCAGAGGTGCGAACGATTACGGATACATTCTTTGGCTTGATACTCAATATCAATTGCTTAAGCCGCACGCGCTCTTCAGGCTGACTGATCTTTTGAGAAACCGAGACCTTGTCAGCAAATGGGATTAGCACTAGATACCTACCAGCGTATGATAGCTCGGTAGAGATTCTAGGACCCTTAGTGGAGATAGCTTCTTTGGTTACTTGAACCATCAGCTCCTCGCCTTGCTGAAGCATATCAGCGATAGATCCAGAGCGGTCTATCTCCTTTTCCAATTTTACTCTCTCGGGAGAAAAGTTTTTGCCATACTTCCTCGCAGCTTGGATAAAGCTCTTAGCCGTCTTGAAGTTAGCACCTAGATCTCGGTAATGAAGAAAGGCCTCCTTCTTATGACCGATATCTACAAATGCCGCATTCAGCCCTGGCATAATTTTCTTTACCTTGCCGAGGTATATGTCGCCCACAGAGTAAGCAATATTTTGCTTCTCTCTTTGGAGTTCTACCAATCTGCTGTTTTCTAATACAGCGATGGAGACCTCCTTGGGTCTAACATCAATGATCAATTCACTTTTCACTCGAAATCTGGTAATAAATGATTAATAAATATATCTAGCAAAATGCCTAAAAAAGGAATAAGCTCCTAGAGCTGTCGCTATTCAGATTGAAAAAGCCACATCTCCCAGAGCTTATTATTTCTGGTATCGGAAGGCTACTAGCCACCCACTACTAAGCTTTTAGCATTCGTACTAGAAACCACCCATTAGTGAAGTATATCAAAATGAGTCCTCACTAATACGTTCGATATTACTTCTTCTTATGACGGTTCTTGCGCAGTCTCTTTTTACGCTTGTGCGTCGCCATCTTATGTCTTTTTCTTTTCTTTCCGCTTGGCATAATACAAATGTTTATATTAGTTATTATCTACTTACCTAAACCAATAGTTTAGGCGTTCTTCTTATCTACTTTTACAGTCAATGACTTAGAGGGCTTGAATGCTGGCACCTTACGTGGAGGCAATTGGATTGTCGTATTTTGAGTAATGTTTCTAGCGGTTTTTGCAGCACGTTGCTTAATAATAAAGCTACCAAACCCACGGAGGTATACGGGTTCACCAAATGCTAGGCTTGTACTCACTACATCCATCAATGCTTCTACAGTGTCCATGACTTGCTTTTTCTCGAGACCTGTCTTTCTCGAGATCTCGGCTACAAGTTCTGCTTTAGTCATATCTTTATATATCTTTCTAGTTCGTTATAAACTTATTGGAATGCTTATAAATGCCTTCCCATTGACTATCAATCATATCAATGGACTGCAAAGGTACCATTTTTAATTGGCATTCTGAAAGATTTGCTGTGCTTTTTCGCTCTGCCCTATATTTTAACAAAGTATTCCATTTAATTGTTCTAGGGTGGTTGCATACAATTCCTTTTTTCGTGAGATATGCTCAAGCACGGATAATACGATAGGATTTTCCGCATATTCTGCCTCAATCTGTTCGGTATAGGTAGTCGTCTGCATATCCGAATTCTTCACTCCGAAATTGACACGACCGATGATGTTGTACTCCTTATGCGCATCATTCAGCAATGCATCATCAATCGCTAATACAGCATCAATCCAGTCCTTAAGTATCGAGCGAATAAGCTCAATGGTTAGTGGATGATCCTCATTAATATCGTACCAACGACAAAGCAGATCGAAGCTCCAATCCCACTCATACTCATAGTACATCTTGTGTAATCCTCGGATTCTATGATTAATCTCGGGGAGTGACTTCAGTTGCTTCCCTTTAATTTCCCCCATGATTTCTTGAATGCACCCAAGCGGAGCAATCATACCACTGGCATCAATCCATTCACCTTTTCCAAAAGTATGGTCCGGTATAAGAACCTCTAGTAGTTTCTGTTCTGAAGTGATTGCCTCATTGCCAAACTTATTCTGAATCCTTTGAATCAAAGAGTTGCCAATAAACTTTTCAATTCCCCATTTATAGATCTCTAGCCCCTTCTCTAGGCTGCTAGGTTTGATGAAGAGATTGTAGTAGACATAGACGTGCTCGTGCCCACCTAGGAACTTCTTCAGCGAAAGTAGCTTGTTATATGCGCGCTCCATCTTTCCTATAGTAAATGGGCTCAGAAGGTTGTAGTTGATACAATCAGGGCGAATAGTCTCAGGTCGTTTATCACGTGCTGGCCACTTCTTGGCATCTCTCATAGTCCCCACACTTAGCAGGTTGCGGCCTGGCACTAAGTAACTCTTATTGTCATCCTCCAATAAGTAACTAAAAGGGAAGTCAGTGGTATCTACATTATGTACGTGTCGACCCATAATCAGAGTGAATGCCCCGATCCTCGATGGCCATAAGATATAAGAGTCAGAGCTAGTTTTAGACCCACGCTCTACAACGCCTTGGTGGATCGGCCCCAGCTTATAAAGGTGGTTACTTTGGTTAGAACCACTTCCGGCATTAAGAAATGAAAAGTGACCTGCAATCAGCAAACTGCTCTTATGGCTAGAAACGGTAAATGGCCCAGCAAAAATAGCGCACGCCTCTCCATTCTCCAAATTGCAATTGGCAAAAATCAGCGAGTCGTGTGCCGAGAATAGATGATCTATGTGGCAAGATTGCCCTATGAAGCAACGCTCGATAATAGAGCTTCCGCCTATCTTCGCACCCAGAGAGGCCACAAAGTCACGCCCCATCACATTGTACCCAATCTCGATAAGGTGTTCTGCAGAGCTGCAGAGACTACAGTTTTCAAGAAATGTCGCCCCTTCCACCTTAGCGTGTGCCCCTATGTAGGCATTCACTATAGAACCACAATTACGTATCGACACACTCTCTTCGATGATTCCTCTCTCCGACTCCGCCTCCCTTGCCTCTTGGTCAACTAAATCAATTAACGACCCACGAAGAGTACCATCTTGCCGACCAATTAGCGTAAACATATAGGCAGTCTGTGCCGTTAAATCTCTAGATATTGGCACCTCCATACCCCCTGTCTCATTCAGAACAGAAGCACGTACACCTATCCCGAAGGTGCTACTTCCCTTCATCGCCACTACATTTACATTGCTAATTGTTACATTGTCCCCAATGTCGTATCTCGAAATAACATCATGGACGTGATCAATGCAGACACCATTGCCGATCTTGCATTCACTAATACTTGCCGACCTAATGCCATTCTGTACAGCAATGCCGTACTCATTCACCCTACTACCCGATAAGTCGCCGATCTGACAACTCCCTGAAAATTGTACATCTCTACAGCTCTCTGGGTCAAAAGTCTCTGCGACCTTTACCAATTCCCATTGCTCCGAGCGGCAGTTATTTTTTTCTAGTACTGCCACCTCGGAGCGAGTAAGTGTTCTCATAGTATTTATGTTGTTTGTGTGTAAAAATCAGAGCTCGGTCAAAACCTCATCCAGCTCCTTTCTCTTAAAGGGCAGAGTATTCGGATCTACCTCAGGGTAGCCTATCGCTAAAATGCTGATAGGACGGCGTACATTTACATCTAAGCCAAAAAGCTCGCAGCACTTAGGGCGGTCAAAATTACAAATCCATAGGGTTCCAACCCCTTCGGACCATGCCTGAAGCATCATGCTAGTAGTAGCAATGGCACAGTCGGTATACAGCGAAGTATCCCCCACACCATCAGGGTAGGTCCAGCACTGATCTACCTCACCGGTGATGAGTACATAGGCATAGGCCCCTTGTACCCATTCTCTATCGTAGCATGCCCAAATCTTCTTTCTCGCCTCTTCACTCCGAATGAGATAAAAATGCCATGGTTGTCGGTTGCATGCCGATGGGGCTATATGACCCGCTTCAATAATCCTTTCCAACGTCTCATGCGGGACCTCCTTCTTAGCGTCA
>NZ_HF988952.1:25186-40070 GCF_000435035.1 Porphyromonas sp. CAG:1061
CGTCGTGTGCGCAATAGATCAAGCATATTGTCCATAGGTGTTATTTGTTTTTGGTTTGTCATGAAATAAGAAATAAAACGCAATGGTAATAATTAGAGCATAGGTGGCAAAGATGAACCACGAATTGGGGTATCCATATCCATCTACCACCCAACCAGCTACATACGATCCAATGAAAGAGCCAAAACCATTGGTCATCATCAGAAATACCCCCTGAGCACTGCTACGAATACTAATGTCGGTATTCTGGTCTACGTAAAGAGAGCCCGAGATATTGAAAAAATCAAAGGCTACTCCATACACAAGCATCGAGAGAATGAGGAATATAACCCCGCTCCCTGGGTCACCTAAACCTAAAAAGCCAAACCGCAGTACCCAAGCGAAGAGGCTGATCAGCATCACCACCTTGATTCCAAATCGCTTCAGGAAAAAGGGGATTAAAAGGATACAGAGTGCCTCAGATATTTGCGATAGTGAGATAAGGGTACTTGAGTACTTCACTCCAAAACTATCAGCATACTCTGGCATACTCCCGAAGTGGTTCACCAAGTAATCATTAGCAAAGCCGTTGGTAATCTGCAAGCAGATCCCTAGCAGCATACTAAATATAAAGAATACAGCCATCCTTCGTTCCTTAAATAGCCTAAAGGCTTCGAGCCCTAGCTTTGCTACAAGACCTTTACTAGAAGAGCTTGCTACCTTGACGATAGGGGTGGGCTTGAACGTAAGCATATAGAGTGCCAGTGCAAAAGAGAGCCCAGCAGAGATGTATAGCTGTACATGGGTAAGTTTTGCTCCTGTCCAATCTACAATGAGCATGGCCACAATAAATCCAATGGTGCCGAATACCCGGATGGGGGGAAAGTGCTTCACGGCGTCGAGATTCGCCTCCCCCAACTTACTATATGCCACAGAATTGGTGAGCCCAAGAGTAGGCATATAAAAGCAGACACTCAAGAGGATAAAGCTGTAAAGACCTGCATAATCCACCCTCTGAGCTGCATAGATCATCAGCACTCCTGCAAATAAATGACACAAGGCGATTAGTCGCTCCGCTGGAATCCACTTATCCGCCACAATACCCATCAATGTGGGCATAAAAATAGAGGCAATTCCCATAGTAGCAAAGAAACTACCTATCTGTAGCCCCGTAAAGTGTAACGTTCCCCCTAAGTAAGCACCTAGTGAAATCAACCATGCTCCCCAAACTGCAAATTGCAGAAAGTTCATGATGATCAGTCTCAGCTTCAGTGCACCATTATCTCTTCCCATAAACTAGTTATCTATATGCCTGAATGGCATTATTCCATACATTCATTCAAAAAATTATCACTACGCATGTCACTTATCAGCTGAATCATGGCTTCCCTATTAGGGCTTTGCATCTCCACAAGAGGCAACCGTAGGTTTTCATCCAGTAGTCCAAGCTCAGCCATGGCACACTTCACCCCAGCTGGGTTGCCATCGATAAAAAGGAGGGTGAAAAGCTCCTTAAAGAAGTGATGTATCTTAAGAGCTTTATCATACTGCTTCTCCTCAATCAAGTGCACCATCCGTCCAAACTCACGCGGAAAGGCATTGCCAATCACCGAGATCACCCCATCCACACCCATCGTCATAAGAGGGAAAGTAATAGTATCATCGCCTGCTAGCACAAAAAAGCCCTTTGGGCGCTGCTTAGATACAGCATCAATTTGGCCTACGATACCGCTCGCCTCTTTAATCCCAATGATATTTGGGCAATCATTAGCTAGCCGAATAGTGGTGGCAGGCAACATATTCACTGAGGTGCGAGCTGGTACATTATAGAGCACAATGGGCAATGGAGAAGCCTCTGATACCGCCCGGAAGTGTTGGTACAGACCCTCTTGCGACGGCTTATTGTAGTAGGGGCATACCACCAATACTGCGTCCACGCCATCCCGAGGCATACTTCTTAGGCGATCGATCACCCTTAGTGTGCCATTATGCGACACTCCTACCACCATTGGCACCCTACCATTATTCACCTTGGCGCAAGTGTGGATAATCCTGTCTTGCTCCTCCTCGCTCAAGGTTGGAGTCTCTGCAGTAGTGCCCAAAACTACCAAGAAATCGGCACCACTCACTATCTGTCGCTCTACTAGACGCTCCAGTACGTCATAGTCTACACTTTTATCTTGCTTGAAGGGAGTGACAAGGGCAGTACCAAGACCCCTCAAATATAAACGCTCTTTCGTACGACTCATATAAAAAATGTAATCTATCCTTCTCCCCATAACTGATAAGCAAACTTATAAATAAATTTTGAGATCGGTGCTCTATACAACCTAAAAAATCACGTGGTTATCTATTAGTGGTGGGCACTATGAGGACTCTTATTTATCGGGCATGTTTGGCGCCAGATCTGTTCTTATCCCCATGGAACGCTCACTTTCTAGAAATAAATGCCGCGAAACGGGGTGAAAATTTAACAATAATGGGGTTCCCGAAGCTTCATTTGCAACCGACTGGAATTCAGGGTTATATAAAGGCACTTATTGAGATGCAACTAAGCAATCGGCGAGTTGCAACTAAGCAATTGACGAGTTGCATCTCGCCGATTGCTTAGTTGCATCTCAACTTTTACCCTACTAGTATAGGGGTTTTATGGAGGGCAAGAGATGGCATCTTTGTCCTATAAATAATGTGGTTCAATAGACAAGGGGTCGAATGGTGATTGATGTTTTTCTCTCTCAAACAGCGTCTTGTGTGTTGTAAAGCTGATGATTTTTCTGTCAATACTCATATACACCGTATATATGGAGCAGATTTATATGGGTAACTGAGGGCTATAAAATAGGGGCTCTACCCATAAAGTATGAGGAAAAACTGTATTTTCTGCTTGAAAACTATGTGTGAATACCTATTTATTGGTATCTTTGCTGTAGCGAATAATTAACTAATCATTAAGAAACAATCATTTTTATTATGGCACATTTTATTCAAGACTCATGCATCGCTTGTGGAAGTTGTATTGACGAGTGTCCTGTAGGGGCAATTTCTGAGGGTGATATCTACTCTATTGATGCCGATACTTGTATTGATTGTGGTAATTGTGCAGAGGCTTGTCCTACTGACTCAATTATTGCTCAGTAATAAGGACGAATAACTTGCAAAACAGATGTGCGGTGGTAGCAAAAGTCTACCATCGCGCATTTTTTTGTTTTTAGTGGTTAGCTGGTACTAGATTAAGTATCTACTCCTTACAATATGAGACAGTTGCACGAAGGCGATCTGCTGCGCCTAGGCTTCCGTAAGGATGCCAAGGTACATAAAGTTGCTTTCAGAATTTGGCCTCGGTCACGTACGTGAGTACGCTCCCTTCGGTCTTATCCTCAGTGCCTATTTAGGTACCTTGGCACCCTAACGGTTGCCTTGCATCTCATCCTTCGTGCAAAGTATCAGCACATTTGCTTCAAAGGTGCGAGAATGGCACCTCGTGCAACATTCTCAATATGTATGTTTTGGAGCCTATTTTCGAATAATCTCGTGTAACTTGCTAAAAAAAGGTACCTTTGCGAAAGTTTAACTATTCTAAGAGGAATTATAAGTCATTAAATAAATCTATACTTACTATTGAATTAAAATGAAACGTATGAGCTATAAACTCTTGGGGGTTAGATCCTCTATGCTGGCAGCGACTTTAGGTGCGCTGTCCTTAACTACTTATGCCAATGAACCGGTTATCTCAGGACCTACTCCTCTGGACTCAGTGTGGATGCAATATTCACTAGAAGATGTTGTGGTGATGGGGATTAAGGAGCAGTCTAAGCTTCGAGTTGAACCCATTAGCTCTACCTCGTTGGGGGTTGAGCAACTACAGGTTAGGAATGTTAATAGCGTGAAGGAGGTGCTTGGAATGGTGCCTAACTTCATTATGATTGATCGTGATACCCCTCATACCTCTTCGGTATTGGTGCGTGGTATTGGCTCAAAGCTACAGCCAGCGGTAGTGATGTATGTGGATGGTATTCCTCACTTTGAAAAGTCTACATTTGATCTCTCCTTAAACGACGTAGAGCAGCTAGAGTTTCTTAGAGGACCACAAGGCACTACCTTTGGTAGAAATGCCATTGGCGGAGTGATCTTGATGCAGACTCGTTCACCATTTAAGTACCAAGGGAATAAAGTTAGAGTGGGCTACGGTCGTTTCAATGAAGTGCGTGTAGATGCGTCTCGACTAGCTCGGGTGGGTACGCACTGGGCTTACTCTATTGCAGGTAACTATCAGCATCTAGGGGGGTATCTCGTAAATAGTTTTGATGACTCAAGTGCCGATAAAGCCGATAAGGGAGGAGTGAATGCCAAGCTGGAGTACTCTCCTAATGAGAATACACTCTATAGGCTCACTCAGAGCGTAGACTATGTAAAGCAGGGTGCCTTTACCTATGGTACTGTAGATATGGAGACGATGAAGGTGCCTACGATTAGTTTGGATCACCCTAGTGAGTATACTCGCCTGATCTACGATGGTGGCCTTTCTGCGTCCTACCACAGCGATAAGTTTTTGCTCAAAGGACAGCTCTCTTCGCATATCGTGAATGCAAGCTATGATGTGGATCAAGATGGTTCTCCTAAAGACCTTTACTATGCATTACAAAAGGAGAAGCAGCGTCTCTTCTCACAGGAGCTCTCTATGATTGGTAAAAATGAGGGTTGGTACAATTGGAGCTTTGGCCTTTTTGCATTTGAACAGCAGATCAATAGGGATGTGGATGTGACGATCAATAAGCCTAAGTCGGTGCTTATCAAGCGTTTGAATGACCAATTTACTTGGGGCGCAGCACTTTATCACCAGAGTAAGTTCTCTCTTTCGGAGGAGTTTAAGATAGAAGCGGGTGTCCGTGTTGATTACGAGAAAAGCCGACTAGCCTATTCGGAGGATAAAAATGGCAAGAAGTCGGAGAGTGATAATTCCCTTCCTTTCGTCCAAGTAAGTCCTAAGGTCTCTTTTCAGTACTTTATAGTGCCAGACTTTCAGGTCTATGCTACAGTAACTAAGGGGTATGTGACGGGAGGCTTCAATACTGTCTATGTAGGTACTGAAAATCGCTCTTACGATGCCGAGCATAGCTGGAATTATGAGGTCGGTGCTAAGGGTGAGATCATTCCTGGTAGATTGACGACAGAGTTGGTGGCCTTTGCGGTGACAACGCGAGATAAACAACTGAGTAAAATAATTCCTGTAACAGGCCAGGTTACCTATAACGCAGGTGCTTCTAGAAGTATCGGTCTGGAGGCTGCACTGGATGCTCAGCTGACTAAGCAATGGGGGCTCTCGGCTTCATACGGTTTTACTAATGCGAAGTTTACTGATTATGTAACGGATAAGGGGATTGACTTTGGGGGTAAATATCTCCCCTTTGTGCCAGAGCATACATTGGCAGTGAATACGCAATATCGGATTCCTTTCAAGGGTCAGTTGCTAGATAGTGCTACTATCCACCTCGGTTATAGAGGTATCGGTGATATGTATTGGCATGAGGATAATAAGGTAAAGCAGGACTTCTACCAGCTCCTAGATGCGTCTCTATCTTTTAAGCGTGCTGGATTTACTTGTACACTTTGGGGTACCAACCTATTGAATAGCTACTACTTAGGCTACTTCTATACCCAAAGTGGAAGGAATATGGGTAAGCCAGGTGCACCTCTTAAAGCTGGGGTGACTGTAGAACTCAACTTCTAAGGCTAAATGGGGCGACAAAAGTCTTACAACCTATTCACCTTCTTTTCGCTCTACATTGCGCAATCGGTGCCGATGAGCTTCTTTGCCGCAGTATTACCAATACTTATGCGGCAAGGAGCTTATTCGCTCACCGCTATTGCGCTCATTAAGCTGATTAAGATTCCGTGGATTATTAAATTCCTTTGGTCGCCATTGGTGGACCGGCATACTAAGGAGGTGCTGGACTACAAGCGGTGGATTGTGGTCTCGGAGATACTCTATGCTTTGATTATTTTAGTAGTGGCACTTCTTAAATTGGATACTACTCCAATCTTGGTTATAGGGCTGATTTTCATTGCTTTCCTGATGTCGGCGACTCAAGATATTGCTACCGATGCGCTGGCGGCTCGCTCTTTTCACCCTAGTGATCGTGGATTGATTAATAGCATGCAGTCGATGGGCTCCTTTGCCGGTAGTATGGTGGGTAGTGGGGTGCTATTGGTGCTCTTTCACAAGCTTGGGTGGCACCATATGCTACCATGGGTGTCACTCTTTGTATTGGTTGCCCTGATTCCACTTTTGCAGAATAAGGGAATTGAGCTCCAACCAACAGCCGAAAAGGAGCGTCCTATGGCACGACCTAAGGATATGTTCACCTTCTTCACGCAAAAGGGGATATACAAGCATGTCATTTTTCTACTCCTTTTTTACACTGGTATCATCGGTCTGCTTTCCAACCTTCGCCCTATGATGGTGGACTTTGGATATGAGATGAAGGAGATTGGTTTTATCGTGGGTATCTGTGGTACCGCTATGGGTATTCTAGGCTCTTTTTTATCGGGTCTCGGGGTGAAGTATCTGGGCCGAAAGTGGATGAGGCGACTTGTGTCGCTACTGATTGTAGGTACCTCTACGCTCTTTTTAATCACCTATAATGGAGGTCTCCTTGGACAGCATACCCCCTTTATATTTGTGGCTATTGGGTCGGTATGGCTTACCTACGGGATGGCTTCCACTTTGGTCTATACTACTAGTATGGACTTGGTGCGATCGGGTAGGGAGGGGACTGATTTTACTCTCCAAATCGTGGTGACTCACTTGAGCTCTATGCTCTTCTCTATCTCCTTTGCCCGTGTAGCCGATGTGACTGGGTACCAAGGTCTATTTACCCTTTCACTAGTAATGGGGCTACTCACAACGCTATATATATGGTTTTACAATCCAAAGAAAGTAATAGATGATTCCGCTATTAGATAAGTACAATCGTCCTGTTCCGAGGTATACTAGTTATCCCCCTGCCAATTTCTTTCATGCTGGTATCGGGGAGCGAGATTTCTTGGAGGCTGTGGAGCAGTCCAATGATGAGGTGCCGTCGCTTCTCTCTTTTTATATCCACTTTCCTTACTGTGAACAGAAGTGTTTTTATTGTGGCTGTAATTCTTACCTGAGAAGTAAGGAGGAGGATGACGATGTCTACTTTGAGGCGGTGCTGAGTGAGATAGATAGGGTGATTGAGCGAATTGATAGCTCTCGTAATATTGCACAGATACACTTTGGCGGAGGGAGTCCGAGCCTTGCGGATCCAAGGCTCTTGGGTAAGGTAATTGATAGATTGACCTCTCGCTTTTCGGTGATTGAAAAGCCAGAGATCGCTATTGAGTGCCATCCTGGTCACTTGACGCGTGAGGGGTATGGGGCATTGCTTTCTCTTGGCTTTACAAGGGTGAGCTTGGGGGTGCAGGACTTTAATCCTGAGGTGCTTAAGGCGGTTCATCGCATGCCACCCCTCCTTCCGATAGAGGAGGTGCAAAGGATTATGTCGGGCTATGGAGTGCCCCTTAATCTGGATTTTATCTATGGCTTGCCACTACAGACGGTGGAGAGTTTTGAGGAGACCATCAAGCGAGCCATTGCTTTGCACCCTAGTCGGCTAGTCACCTTTTCGTATGCACACGTCCCATCAATGTTCCCTGCCCAAAAGATCTTGGAGCAGAAGGGACTACCCTCTTCGGAGGTGAAGGAGGAGATGTATCAGCGTGCTAGGAAACTGCTCCTAGATAGTGGCTATCTACAGATAGGATTGGATCACTTTGTCCTTCCTTCGGATGAGCTTCACCAAGCAGCGGTGGCACGAACACTACACCGCAATTTCCAGGGGTACTGCACACGTCGTACCACAGGGCAGGTCTATGCTTTTGGAGTGTCGGCTATCTCACAGCTTACTTCGGCATATGTACAGAATACCAAGGATATCCCTACTTACCTTAAGACCATCAAGTCGGGTCACCTACCTATTGATCGTGGTCTGTTGCTTACTAGGGAACAAAGAATTATTCGAGAGGTGATCACCACCTTTATGTGCAATGAGCGCATCTCGTGGAGCGACCTTGCCCAAAGACTTCAACTAACTCCAGAAGAGGTGAAGGGGGCAACTGCTTTTAATGAAAAAGAGATGGAGGCGATGGCACTAGATGGCTTGATTTTACTCTCTGATGATGAAGTGCGTATGGCGACTCCAGGCTCCCCGCTTCTTCGTTATGTCGCTTCTCGTCTTGACCCTCTCCAGAGTGAAGGTGGTAAGATCTACTCCAAACCAGTCTAAGGCACCCCCTATTAAAGTCGGCTTAATAGCGTTTTTATGGATTTGAAAAAAAGTGATGTGGAGATGAAAGCAAAGAAAAAGAGACAACAAGGTGGGCGCCCACAACGTGGCAAGGAGCGTGTGGGTAACCAGAGCAGAGGTGAGGAACATAAAGAGACTATTGCTGAATTGAAGAGGAGAAAGCGAGAGCTGGAGGAGTAGCTCTTTAGGCAGACTGTTTATAATGAAGCGTTGGAAGAATTGATTAATGTTGCCGAAGAGAACTTCAACATTAAGATAAGAGATGAATCATTCAAAAGAAAGTAGTCGTTTGCAAAAAAAAAAGGGAGTTGGTTTCTCAATTTTGTGTACCTTGCTGATAAGTGAGTCAGAGATTTGGGTCACGTGCATAACAATTAAGATAATACACATTATGAACGTAAGTGTGGTAAAGTGGAGTATCCTCCTAGTATTTCCTTTGATAGCAGCGTGTAGCAGCAGAGAACAGCAGGTGTTACTTGCTGAAAAGAGTATTTGTGTCGAGACGCTAGCTGAACATGTAAAGGTGCTAGCATCAGATGAATTTCAAGGGCGTAAACCTTTTACTGAAGGGGAAAGAAAGACCATTGAGTATCTTGCCAAAGAGTTTGAAAAGATTGGTCTCAAAGCCCCCTACAATGGTAGCTATCTGCAGGAAGTGCCAATGGTGGGGATGACCTACCACCCAAGCCCTACCATCACGCTGAACCTGCCTAAAGGGTCTCTGACACTCTACAATGGCAAAGACTATCTTGCCAAAACCCCTCACATCACTGATCGGGTAGAAATCCAAGAGGCAGAAGTGGTATTCGCAGGCTATGGCATTGTGGCACCCGAGTATGGATGGAACGACTTTGCCGATATTGATGTGCGGGATAAGGTGGTGCTTGTTCTGGTCAATGACCCTGGATTTGCCACCCAAAACCCTTCGCTTTTCAATGGAAAGGCAATGACCTATTACGGTCGATGGCCGTATAAATATGAGGAAGCAGCTCGTCATGGAGCTAAGGGCGTGCTGGTCATTCACGAAACCGCTGCAGCTGGATATCCCTGGGCTTCCCTCTCCAATACCTCGGGTACCAACCTTTACCTACTGACGGAGAATAACAATATGGATCAGTGTGCCCTCGCTGGATGGATTACCGAAGAGGCGTGCCAAAAGATGTTTGAATACAATGGCTTGGACTTTGCACAGGCTAAAAAGGATGCGCTAGATCCATCGTTCAAAGCCTTTTCCCTAAATACCCATATGAGTCTTACTATTCAGAATGACCTAAAGCAGGATATCACGCACAATGTAGTAGGCATTATTGAGGGCAAAAGTAGGAAGGATGAGTGCATCGTCTACTCCGCTCATTGGGATCACTTTGGTATTGGTGTCCCTGACAACGGCGACTCCATATACAATGGTGCCGCAGATAATGCCCTTGCCGTTGCTTGTATGCTGGAGACGGCCAAAGCTTTTGCCCAAGCACCACAACCAGAGCGGACGGTGGTATTCCTTGCCCCAACCGCCGAAGAAACAGGTATGCAAGGATCGCTCTACTACGCCCTCAACCCCCTCTTTCCACCAAATAAGACAGTTGCCAACCTTAATTATGAGCTACCCCTCCCAATGGGGCGGATGAGAGATGTTACTATCACTGGCTTCGGCCAATCGGAACTTGATGCTTATGCCGAGCGTTTTGCGAAAGAACAAGACCGGTACATTGCCCCAGAGCCCTTCCCCGAAAATGGGATGTACTACCGCTCAGATCACTTTAGTTTTGCCAAAGTAGGCATCCCTTCCCTCTTTATAAAAGGGTGGCAGGAGAGCCGAGAGCACGGTAAAGAGTGGGCAAAAGCACAGATAGCACACTACTGGGAGACGGCCTACCATAAACCGGCAGATGAATTTGACGAGCAGTCGGCCGACCTCTCTGGCAATGTAGAGGATGCCCAGCTCTTCTTCAAGATAGGGTGGCAACTCGCCAATGAAAGTAACTTCCCCGCTTGGAGCGATACGTCTGAATTCAAAGCCATCAGAGAAGCCTCTTTCCAAGGGAAGTCACCTCTTTAAATGGACTAGAATAGGTAGGCGTACTCTTGGAACCACTGGTAAAAGGAGTGGATGCCTTGTTGGATAGAGACACGGGGTACGAAACCGAAATCGTGCTGAAAGTGGGTTATATCGGCATAAGTGCAAGTCACGTCGCCAGGTTGCATCTCCTCCATCTTCATGATCGCTCGATGTCCTGTCACCTCTTCAATCACTTTAATGAAGTCCATTAGCTGCACAGGGCTAGAGTGCCCAATATTGTAAACCCGATGAGGCACCGCTGCTGAAGATGGTTTTGCCAAAACCAAGAGTACCGCATTGATAATATCATCAATATAGGTAAAATCGCGTTGCATATTACCGTGATTGAAAACACGAATTGGCCTGCCCTCAAGGATTGACTTCATAAATAAGAAAGGAGCCATATCTGGCCGCCCCCACGGACCATACACCGTAAAGAAGCGAAGCCCGGTAGCTGGAATGCCATAGAGTTTACTATAAGAAAAAGCCATCAATTCATTGGCTTTTTTAGTCGCAGCATAGAGACTAACCGGGCTATCCGTCTTATCCTCTTCGGAGTAGGGGATTTGCACATTCATTCCGTAGATACTGCTTGAGCTGGCATATACCAAGTGCTGCACCGGATAATGCCTACAATTTTCAAGGATATTTAGAAAGCCATAGACATTGCTATCCACATAGGAGAAAGGATTCTCGATTGAATAGCGCACCCCCGCCTGTCCTGCAAGATTACATACAGCATCAAAATGGTGAGTAGCAAAGAGCCGATCCATTGCTACACGGTCGGTCAGGTCTATCTTCACAAATTGATATCTAGGTGAGTGGGTACTCATCACAGATTGACCCTCAGCGATGGTAGAGGTGTCAATGCCAGCATCGGTTAAGCGAGCATATTTTATGGATTGTGCATAATAATCATTGATATTATCCATGCCCACTACCTCATGCCCTTCAGTCACGAGAGCTTTCACCAATGCAGCCCCAATGAATCCAGCTGCTCCTGTCACTAATACCTTCATTTCCTTATGAGTTCTTCTTTTCGTGCGTTATGATCCAAAGATTGCGTGCGTAGGCCACTGCACCAAACATCTGCCCTACAATCAACACCGCATCTGCTCGGATGATGCCGTAGGTCAGGATGAGGAGAGAACCGGTCAGGCTAATGATCCAAAAACCTGCTGGTAGCTGAGACTCCTTTCGCCGTTGTGAATAGATCCACTGATAGACAAACCGGAGCGTAAAGAGCACTTGCCCCACCGAGCCAAATATTAGCAACCAGAGTGCCACCTCCTCATTATGCAAAAAGCGAGCGACAAAGGCAGAGGCATCCTGTGCTACAAAGGCCACCGCTACAATAGGTGTTGCCAATAGCAGATATCCTATCACCTTTGGGAGTCGTTGCCATACCCCTTTGAGCTTAAGATTGGCAAGGTAGATATAATAAGAGATAAACTGCCCAAGAATGATCGCAAAGTCATTTCGGAGCCATCCGTAGATGCAGAGAAGATAGGCCCCCAATAGGCTCAGCACCCAGAAAATAGTGGGCGAGAGCACCTTCTTCGCTTTTTCCGATAGGATCCACTGCACCAACGTGCGTGCCGAGAAAAAAGCTTGAGCAAGGAAGCCGATCGAAAGTATGGCATTATTACTACTCATTTGTCATAAGCAGGTTACTGAAAATTGCCCTCCGAAACCTTGTAATTGATATAGCGCTTCTTCATCCAGCGATAAGCGAAGCAATCCATAAATGGTCCCCACAGACGGTTCCAAAGGTGATACTTTGACTCCCCATGCAGTCGAGGAAAGTGACGCACAGGTAACTGCTTTATTTTTCCCTCCTGAAGGAGGATAAGGGCAGGGAGGAATCGATGCATCCCAGTGAAAAATGGGACCCGCTTAGCGTAGTCACTCTGCATAATCTTTAGTGGACACCCCGTATCCTGCATGCCATCGTGCGTCATCATGTTACGAAAACCATTGGCAAAACGCGACTGAAACCTTTTGAATGCCGTATCCTTACGATTAGCCCGAATACCCGTCACCAGCTGATACTCCTCACTATAGGGGAGGAGGAGATTAAAATCCTCTGGAGCCGTCTGTAGATCCGCATCCATATAGCCCACATACGTTGATTGAGCTGCATCAATACCCGCCTTTAGTGCAGCACTCAAGCCGCTGTTTTTTGCCAGTGCTAGATAATAGAAGCCACTCTGCCGAGCACAAACCTCCTGAATCCGCCCAAGGCTACCATCCTTAGACCCATCATCCACAAATAGCACACAGCTCTTGCAGAGTGCCTCAGGTAAAAAAGCCGAGAGCCTTTCTTCAAGCGGATAGATATTACTCTCCTCATTAAAAACTGGCACAATGATGGTCAGTTCGTATTCCGATGTTTTATTTACACTCATTCTATTTCTCAATCTCATTTATTATTCTGCTGTAGTTCGTCCGATCTAATGATCGCATAGGGTCCCAAGACCTCTGCTTCCACATTCCCCAGCTCTTCCAGATAATTAGCAGGCATCATCACCACAGCATTAGGAAGTGCATAAATGGTCTCTACCTCCTCTTTTTCTACTATTATAATTGGTTGCTCAAGGTACGCATCCATATTTTCGGGACGGTGCATTCCATAAGCAATATATTGCTCCGCTCCCACCTCCTTCGCCATTTCCTTCGCTTCCTGGCACAAGGCTCCGTATCCTATCCACGGATTGATTGAAGGCAGTGCCCAACCCGCCAAGAAGATAGTACAAGTAAGGGAATATACTAGGGTGCACAATCCAGATTCTATGCTTCCTTGTGCTCTAAAGGCATTCCTCAGTGCGACCACCCCACCTTGCGTCATGATGGCAGCGGCAAAGTAAATGAGTGCGTGATCGAGGATGGCAGTGTCGGCATTATAAAGAGCAAAGTAGCATACCAGAGGAAGTGCCGAAATAAAAATAGTAGCCGTGATGATGAATAATAGTCGCACCCATAATTGCCCACTAAACCTTGAAAGATTGAGCACCCCTAGGTAGATCACAAAAGGGAAAGCAGGCAATAGGTAGACCTGTAGCTTAGAGCTGACACAAGAAAGCAAGATAAAAGTGGTGAGAAACACCACGAAAAAGAAACGCTCTAGGTCACTCCTAAAGCCACCCTTGAAAGCAGCTACCAACATCAGAGGAATCACTAGAAGTGACCAAGGTGCAATGGAGTACCAGATAGAGAGGCCATAGTAGTAGAAAGGCTCTTTGTGGTGAAAGGCGTCTACAGCACGGTCTATCGTCTGGTGGAATACCAAGTTATTGAGATACTCCATGCCTCCCTCGGCATAGACACAGCCAAACCATGCCACAAATAGGAGCACCAGTACCACCCACGTACGCCACCCCCAGTAGCGACCCATCTCTCTGATACGCCCCGTAATGAGGAGATAAACTACAGTCGAAAGTAGTGGAATGAGTAGTCCAAAGGGTCCTTTGCTGAACACTGCTAGAAAAATATAGAGGGGAAAAAGCCACCCTCCCCGTTTGGGAATCTCTGCAGAGGTCGACATCGTATAGAATGTGCGGAGCGACAACACGATGAACATACACATTAGCATATCCATTCGTAGTGTCACCACCATTCCAGTAAAGAGCCCACCCGTCAGCAGTAGCATACGAGCTATTTTGCCCGTATCTTCGTCGGTCTCGGGTGCCACCCACCGCTCCATCACCCGAGTGGTGATCAGTGCCGGAACCATTGATGCTAAGGTTAGGAACCACATCTGATGCGTTCCGAAGAGCCATTTCCCTAGCATGATCCACCAGAAGTAAAGCGGTGGTTTATCTGCATAGGGAAGACCGTGATTGTAAAACGTGAAGAAAGTGCCATTCCGCAACGCCTCATCAGCGATACTGAGGTACCTCAGTTCGTTTGAAGGTGTAAAATCACGCAACAGTAATATCGGTAATAATGCAAAGCAGAAAGCCATGTAAAACGCTTTGCTGCTCAGCTGTTTCTCTGCTATTGTAGCCACTAACTATGTAATCTTTTTTGAATGTAGGCGTAAGATTATTGTCTCTAACTCATAATGCAACGCAAATATAGCTAGAATGGGTGAGATACCCATACCTTTAAGAACTCCCTCAATTCCGCAGGCTGAATTTTTATTGCTTTAGTCGGGTACTTATTGATTGTTTTTTCTTGTATTCCGACTATTTGACACTCTATATGGAAGTCTGCGTATTTTCTATTTATCTCTTTGCGATGAGTTCATAGCTTTCATTTGTGTAAACACTACGCTTATTGGAACTCCTCACCTTGACACCCTCCTTAAAAGTGCTTCACAGGTTAGTCGAAGAGCCCTCGATTGATCAAAAATCACAGGGACATTTCCGCCACGACCTTTAATGCTTATGGAATGACCATTGAAAAGACAATGCCGGACGCATACCCTTTTACGTCCTTATAGATTCATGCAGAGTCTCGTTTCGGTAGTATCCCAAAAAGTGTGTAAGACAGAATGCCTCTTTGAACTGCAAATGTA
>NZ_HF988953.1:0-2782 GCF_000435035.1 Porphyromonas sp. CAG:1061
GCCTTGACCGGGGGCTATCTGAATGGCACCCTGGCGGGTGCTTTTTTGGGGAACCTCCTCACGGAGGTCCTTTCTTATAGACACCCTGTTAAAAACCATACGGTGTGAACTTTCTAATGCGTAACCCATGGACTAGGTTGGCTTTCTACTTGGCATAATCTGAATAATTGATTAATTTTGTGGCAAATTGAGCCAAATGATGAAAGAAAATAATCAAAACGAACATATTGACGAGCTAGACCAAAATAGTGAGCATCTGCCAGCTTCAGAGCACTCCAGCGAAGACTCCATTAAGGATGGGAGTGGTAGCTATGTACTGAGCGGAATGTATCGCAATTGGTTTCTCTCCTATGCCTCCTATGTAATTTTGGAGCGTGCAGTGCCCCACATAGAGGATGGACTGAAGCCGGTACAGCGACGCATTCTCTACACGATGTCGCAGATGGACGACCGCCTCATCAAGGTGGCGAACATTGTGGGTCAGACCATGTCGCTTCACCCCCACGGAGATGCCAGTATCGGCGATGCATTGGTGCAGCTAGGTCAGAAAGACTTATTGATTGACTGCCAAGGTAACTGGGGTAATATCCTCACGGGCGATGGAGCAGCTGCCGCTAGGTATATAGAGGCAAGGCTCACCCCTTTTGCCAAAGAGGTGCTTTTCAGCGATAAAATCACCGACTACAAGCTCTCCTACGATGCTACGCACAAGGAACCGGTGGCACTACCAGTGAAGTTTCCCCTACTCCTTGCTCAGGGTGCAGAAGGTATTGCTGTGGGGCTCTCCTGCAAGATACTCCCCCACAACGTCCGTGAGCTACTGGAGGCTTGCATTGCTTATCTCAAAGGAGAAGAATTTGAGCTTTATCCCGATTTTCCAACAGGCGGGCTGATGGATATCAGCCGTTACAATGACGGCGAGCGTGGTGGGCAAATCAAGGTGCGGGCACTGATAGAGAAAAAAGATGCCAAGACCCTTGCTATCACGGAGATCCCCTTTGGTCGTACCACCAGTTCGATCATTGAGTCGATTATGCGGGCGAATGATCGGGGTAATATCAAGGTGCGGAAGATTGATGATAAGACGGCTGCCACAGTCAATATTGAGATACAGCTACCTCCTGGCACTTCGTCCGACAAAACGATTGATGCCCTCTACGCCTTTACTGATTGTGAGGTGAGCATTGCCCCCAATTGTTGCGTGATCCGCGATGACAAACCAGAGTTTCTCAATATTACAGAGGTACTCAAAGATGGGGTGGAGCGCACCATGACCTACCTGCGTACTGAGCTAAAGATCAAACTAGCAGAGCTAGAGGAGCAGCACCTAAAGAGCTCTTTGGAGGAGCTATTTATCCAGAGACGTATTTACAAGGACAAGGAGTTTGAGCAAGCCAAGAATCTAAAAGTGGCGATTGCTCATATCCGTGAGCGACTATCCGATGCTCTGGAGGGGATGATACGCCCTGTGACGGACGATGATCTAAAGCTCTTGCTTGAGCTCCGGATGGCACGCATCCTTCGCTTCAATGAAGAGAAAAACCAACTCTTCATTAAAGGGCTTGAAAAGGAGATGGCAGAGATCAAAGAGACGCTGAATGACATCCGCTCGTACACCATCAAGTGGTACCAAAAACTACTCAAAGAGTAGGGCGATAAATATCCCCGCCTCACCAAGATCCAAAGCTTTGATGAGATTCAAGTCGCCAAGGTGGTGCTGAAAAATGAAAAGCTCTATGTAGATCGTGAGGGTGGTTTCATCGGCACAGGTCTGAAGAAAGACGAATTTGTCTGCGAAGTCTCGGACCTCGATGATGTGATTGTCTTCTTGAGAGATGGACGGTACCTCATTACCAAGGTGGCCGATAAAGCCTTCGTTGGCAAAGAGATCATACACGTAGCTCGCTGGATCCGCAATGACAAGCGTACTATATATAATGTGATCTACAGAGATGGCAAGAATGGGGCTGCCTACATCAAGAGGTTTAATATTCCATCGTTGATTCGTGATCGGGAGTACCATGTGACACAGGAAAAGCCTGGTTCAAAAATCCTTTACTTCTCCGCCAACCCCAATGGAGAGGCTGAGACGGTGAAGGTGGTTCTTCGGCCTACCCAAAGGGAGCGGAGGAGAAAGCTGGTCTTTGAACGAGATTTTGCTGAGATCTTGATCAAAGGGCGCACCGCCAAAGGGAACCTCCTGACCCGAGGGAATGTATTCAAGGTAACGCTCAAGGAGCAAGGGGCTAGCACGCTCGGGGGCCGGAAGGTATGGTTTGACTGGGATGTCTTCCGCATCAATTACGATGAGCGGGGTAGCTACCTAGGGGAGTTTGCTGGCGACGACCAAGTTTTGGTGATTAGGGAAAATGGAGAGTGCTACACCACAGGGTATAGCGATGCGACTCATTTTGAGCGAGATATCAAAGTGATTGAGCCATACGACCCTGATAAGATATGGACCCTGGTTTACTACGATGAGGAGGCAAAATACACCTATATTAAGCGTTTCCCAATAGAGGAGGATGGCGGTCGCACCTTTATCCAAGGAGAGGAGCAAAATAGAGTGCTACTCCTGAGTGAGGAGGTATATCCACTGATCAAAGTGACCTTTGGCGGAGGAGACGAGCACCGTATGCCGATCGAGATAGACGCCGAAACATTTATCGGTGAAAAGAGCATTCGAGCCAAAGGAAAGCGGATCAGTAACTATGAGGTGGCAGAGGTAGAGAAGCTACCTCCTGCAAGAGTACCAGAGGAGGGGGAAGAATCGGAAGAGGAA
>NZ_HF988953.1:2807-6776 GCF_000435035.1 Porphyromonas sp. CAG:1061
AATCGGCAGAAGCTGAGGAGTCAAAGGAAAGTAGTAAGAAGTCCAAAGATGATCTCAAGGAGACGCTGCACCTCATAGAGGAGGCAACCGGACAGAAGATGCTACAGTTTGAAGAGGATGATGAGGAGGAATAAGCAGAACCATTGGAGAAGGGGGTGGATGCTCGTGGCACTTCTGCCTATCTATTGCTCTGTAGCTTTGGCACAAGAGTCCACTCAGGAGAAGTGGTACCACAAACTTGGTAAGTGGGTTGAGGGCGAGCCTTGGAGCTGGGAGGGTAATTTACCCATGACCCACACTAAGTATCTATTTCACATTGGGGAGATGGGGGTAAAGGACCAATACCTTAGCCCCATAGCACACCGTGGAATAGAGGGAAAGCTCTCTTTCCTCACCGACTTTGCGGCATCCAGCCAACGCTCATGGCATATCTATCAAGATGTGTCACTCAATCTAGCTTCTCTCAAGAATAAAGCCAATGGTACGGTGATGTATAGTCTCGGGGTGGACTATGCCGTGGGTCCTAGCTGGCGAGTAGTGAAGCACAAAGGGCTATCCCTAGACCTTGCCCCGCTCCTAGCACTCAATGTGGGAGGGCATATCAAGGAGTCCAACACCAATAATATAGGCAATGTGAAGGCCAATATTGGACTAGATGGTTGGGGACGCCTGAGGTATCAAATCCCATGGAAGACCATGCCACTCAGCATCAGCTACTCTGCTCAAATACCGTTGATGATGGGGGCGTTTCACCCAGAATATGGGCAGAGCTACTACGACTACGTTTCGGGAGATAATGGAGCCAAGATAGCGATTCTCTTCGGCTCTTTTCATAATACAATTGGCATCAAGCAGAGGCTACTTATTGATCTACCTATCCACAATCTCACCCTCACGGTGGGGGCGGAGCATAGCTATTTCGGACAGAAAATCAATCATACCACCTACAAATCGGGGTGCTGGAATCTAGTGGTGGGACTTTCCTTGGATAGCTTTAAGCTCTCGGGAGGGAAAGCGGTTGCCTCGCCACAAATCACCAATAGATATCGCGACTAATGAATAAGATAAGACTAGCTATACTTTCACTGGTGGTGATTGCCCTAGGTGGTTGTATTCCAGAGACACCAGGAGAGGCTGATCAAGTGACCAACTTTGAAGCACTCTGGAAGATCATGGATGAGCACTACTGCTTTTTTGAGGAGAAGGGGGTGGATTGGAATGAGGTGCACGACCGTTATTTGGCCAAGCTAAAGGAGTCAGAGCAGAGTACTCTGAGCTTCTTCTATTTATTATCGGATATGCTGAATGAGCTGAAGGATGGTCATGTCAACCTCTACTCCGACTTTGATATCAGTGGTTACCCCATTGCCCCCGACCCTACTACAGGGCTCAATATCTATGCACGATGCAGAGATCTATCTGGGCGTTTGATGATTTCGGGCGGGATGAGGTATGGACTCTTTGCCACAAAGGAGCGGACCCTCTCTTTTGGTTATATGTCCTATGGTAGCTTCTCCAGTGGTATTGGCAATATGCCGGTGATCCTTTCGCTTTTTGAGAAGAGTGATGCCATTATCCTAGACCTTAGGGGGAATGGCGGGGGCTCCCTAGATAATTGCGATAAGCTACTTTCTTATTTCATTAAGGAGAAGTGCCTAATCGGCTATACAGTCCACAAGACAGGACCAGGGCATCACGAGTTCTCCAAACCCAAGGCGCATTATATCAGTCCGAGCTCTATCAAGACACTTACGGAGAAGCCGGTGCTGATTCTGCAAGATAGGAGTAGCTACAGTGCCACCAACGACTTCCTATACAAGGTGAGGAGTGCTAAGAATGTGATCAGGATAGGAGAGCAGTCGGGCGGAGGAGCTGGCATGCCAGCTTCAGCCGAATTGCCTAATGGCTGGCGGGTACGCTACTCAGCCGTGAAGAGCTACGACAAGGATATGGTGCTACTAGAGGGAGGTGTTGCACCCGATATTGAAGTGCATAATGATAGCTTTTATGAGAAGCCTGATGCAGAGGATAGGATTCTCATCACAGCGATAAAGAAAGTATTTGAAATTAAAGGGGTACCCTACCCCACTAAGTAAACCATAAAGATGGAAAATAATTTAATGCAGATGGAGGAGGAGATCGTAAAAGCACTACGAACAGTTTATGATCCCGAAATACCAGTGAATATATACGACCTAGGATTGGTCTACGATGTAGATGTGAATCACGAAACGGGGCATGTGGTGGTGACGATGACACTCACCTCGCCTAATTGCCCTGTCGTAGACTTCCTCATCACCGACGCCCAGATGAGGGTGGAGAGTGTGAAAGGGGTGAAGAGTGCTGAGATAAAGCTCACCTTTGAGCCGGAGTGGCACCGAGATATGATGACCGACGAGGCAAAGCTGGAACTGGGACTACTCTAAGGAAGGTGTATGATCTACTTTGCCTCGGACACCCACTTCGGTGCCTACTTTCACCAAGACCCTTTGGCAATAGAGCGGAAGTTTCTACGCTGGCTGAAGGAGATAGAGGTGGATGCAACGCATCTCTTTCTGGTAGGAGATATCTTCGACTACTGGTTTGAGTACAAATATGTGGTGCCTAGGGGCTATACCCGTATCCTTGGAAAGTTGGCCGATATGGCGGATCATGGCGTGGAGATTCACTTCTTTACTGGTAATCACGATATATGGGTGTATGATTACCTTCCTAAGGAGATCGGTTGCCAAGTGCATAGAGCTCCTACTACCTTTGAGCTACTCGGTAAGAAGTTTTATATCGCTCACGGAGACGAGTTTATCAAGGATGATAGGGGCTTTAGGATCATCAGAGCGATCTTCCATAATCGGATATGCCAAAAGCTATATGGAAGTCTGCACCCTTGGCTCACCGTAGGCTTCGCACACCGCTGGGCACTGCATAGCCGCAAAAAGGGATTGAAGGATCAATACGAGCAGGAGTACCGAGGCGAAAAGGAGGAGTATCTAGTGGACTTTGCTAAGGAGTATCTAACAGAGCACCCTAATGACGCCCCCGACTTTTTCATCTTTGGGCACCGCCATATAATGCTCGATCTGATGCTCTCTCGCCAATCTAGAGTGGTGATTCTTGGCGACTGGATTACCCACTTTAGCTATGCCCAATGGGACGGCACCACCTTCACCCTCAACCTATTTGAGGCGTAGATCATATATTATATGTATCTTTACGATGTATTAACAATGGATTGGTTATAAACTTTTTGGATTGTGGAGATGAAAAAGATTGCTGCCATTACGATGGTGCGTAACGACGACTTTTACCTAAAGCACTGGACAAGATACTATGGTGCTGAACTGGGCGAGGAAAACCTATACATCTATCTCGATGGAAAAGATCAGAAGCTACCAGACTGGTGCCCCAAAGCTCAAGTGGTGGCGGTAGATAAGATCAAAGGTCAAGTGGTATCGGCGGAGAAGGAGCGCTTGCTATTTCTCTCCAATAGAGCTAAGGAGCTTTTTGAGAAGGGATATGACCTTGTGATCGGTGTAGATGCCGATGAACTCCTAGTGGTAGACCCTAATGTAGGTAAAGGACTACGCGAGTACCTGAGCAGTCTGGATATTAAGAATAGTGTTTCTGGTCTTGGAGTGGATGTAGGACAGTTCCTTGGCAAAGAGGCGGATATCAAGGAGGATGATACGCCATTCCTCAATCAGCGTAAGTATGCACGCCTCTCCACTAGATATACCAAGCCGAGCGTATTAGCAGCGCCTCTACAGTGGGGATCTGGATTCCATCGGATCAAAGGAAAGAACTTCCATATTGATAAGAACCTTTACCTATTCCACTTTGGCTACTTCGATATGCGACGCATTGAAGCAAGGTTTGCCGACCCAGACCGAAGAGAAGCAGGCTGGACAAAGCACATCGCGAAGCGCTCTAAGACCATCAAACAGGTAACGAATCATAAAGCTCGCGATTGGG
>NZ_HF988953.1:6834-29326 GCF_000435035.1 Porphyromonas sp. CAG:1061
CAGACAATCATACGTCCGCCCTACGCCTGGAATAAACCAGCCATGCTCGGCCTCTGCTTCATCGTCGAAATTCCCCCCCGCTTCAGAGATATTGTATAGCACCTTGACATTGACAATATTATGCCAAAGATTTCAGTAATTATCCCTGTGTACAATGTAGAAAAGTATCTAAGGAGATGCTTGGATAGTGTGCTTGCTCAAACTTTTACGGACTGGGAAGCTGTTTGTGTAAATGATGGCAGTCCAGATAATAGCCAATCAATTTTGGAGGAATACGCCTCAAGGGATAGTCGCTTCAAAATCGTAGTCAAAGAAAATGGCGGCCTATCTGATGCTCGGAATGTAGGTATGCAAAATGCTCAAGGGGAGTATATAAACTACCTTGACTCTGACGACCTCATTCACCCACAAACCTTTGAGCTAGCTCTTGCTCTAATGAAGAGGGAGAAGGCAGAAGTGGTAACCTGGTATAAGGATCCCTACTTTCGCCCCTACTTACTTGTCAGACATTTTTTAGGTTTTAATATAGACAATGCAGTACCTGGAGGGCTCAAGAAAAGATACGATCTAAAGGAGATCAAGAGCTATACAACCGATAATGTATTTGAGCATATTACAGAAAATAGCCATACCAATATTGAGAATCCTATTAAGCACTTCTATGTTTGGCGTCACCTAATCAAGAAGGAGCTCATTGAAGATATCCCATTCCTGAAGGGTGTGATATTTGAGGATTTTCCCTGGTGGAGTGAAGTGGTACTGAAAGAACCACGAACAGTAATCACTAACCTACCTTTCTACTATTACTTTCCGAATATCGGTTCAATTGACCGCTCCTCGACCCACTGTAAAAAGGTGAAGAATTGGATCATTGGACTTGAGCATACTGATGACCTTTATAAAAGTAAGGCATCAAGTTATCAGCAAAGCAAATGGAGCGCTGAATGCAAGTGGCCAGTAATCAAAGGGCAAATTCTTTCTAAGCTTAAGGGCAAAAAAATGAACCTGGAGGATAGAAAAGCTCTTGCGATAGAGCTACTACGGCTCAAAGAAAAGGGAGTGTTTGATAATCCACCCACAGAAAAAGAGGTTAAAACCCAGAGAACTCTTTTTCAGCTTCTTGATGAATTGGCACCCAATAAATAAGCAATATGAAGGTCGCTTTCTTGAGAACAGCCTTCGGGCGAGAAGGTGTAGGGACAGTTACCAACACTACGGCAAAGCTATTTCATGATAAAGGAATAGAGGTGTGCTATATTGTCCAATACTTTTGGGGTCAGTGGGAACCTCCATTTGAAGGGTTGGAGATACATTACCTTCCAAATAAAAGAAGATTTGAGTCACAAGCTAATAAAGAGGCACTGTATAAAATCGTTAGGGAGGAAGGTATAGATGTTATCTTTGCTCCAATTTGGCAACCATTTTTTAACAATAAAGATAGAGAACACCTAGGTAATTGCAAATTAGTTTGGTGGATTCATAACTTGCCCTATTGGGAATGGTATCAGGTCGTTTACAAAATGAAGGCGTCGCCACTAAGTGTGAGCAAACTGTGGTATAACCTATTTAGAAAGCATAGATACGAGAAGTCTGA
The DNA here is from genome assembly GCF_000435035.1 of Porphyromonas sp. CAG:1061. Lineage (NCBI taxonomy): Bacteria > Pseudomonadati > Bacteroidota > Bacteroidia > Bacteroidales > Porphyromonadaceae > Porphyromonas > Porphyromonas sp. CAG:1061. The sequence goes on from NZ_HF988953.1 coordinate 8,429, forward strand.
TGCGAAGTTGAATCAGATAAAGGAACAGTACAAAAAAAACATTCAACTCTATGATAAAACTATTGTACTGAGTAAATTCTACAAGGAACAACTTGAAAACGATCTGAACCTGACCAATAAAGAGAAAGACTCTATTATAGTCGCTACAAACACGGCAGATACAAGCTTTGAGGTGGATGCCTCGCAAACCGACAAAGAGGACTTAGTCATTTTCATGGGGCGTCTTGATAATACTCAGAAACGCATCTACTTACTACTTGAAATCTGGGCAATAATTGAATCAAAGCTACCTAAGAGTTGGCATTTACAAATCTGGGGTGGTGGTGATGCCGAAGAAGTACTAAAGCAATTGGCCGACAAGTTAAGGCTTTCTCGCATACAATTCTGCGGGAGCACCTCCGACCCTATGTCCGTTTATAAAAGAGCCAAAATTATCTGCTTTACTTCAGCATTCGAAGGGTGGCCAATGACTATTTTAGAAGCCCAACAACAAGGTGTTATCCCGATTAGCTTTGACTCTTTTGAGGCTATTTATGAGATGATTGGGAAGGATAAGCAATATGGACGGATAGTCTCAAATAACAATTTAAAGGAATTTGCTGACAAACTTGAAGAGCTATGCACTAACGACCAACTACAGCAAGAAATCATCAGTAGGCTTCCTGAAAAGTGCAATGATTATGCACCAAACATTAACAACCAAAGGTGGGAAAAACTTTTTTCTGACTTGCTAGGTATTAATATTAAGTTCTAACTATTACAAACAGATGAGTGAACCCATTATCTCAGTAGCAATGAGTTGCTACAACGAACCTTTTGAATGGCTTAAAGGAGCCATTGACTCTATCTTAAATCAAACGATACAAGAGATAGAGTTTAACATTGTAATTGATAGACCGGATTACCCATTTGAAAGAAATCTCAGAAGCTACATAGCGAATGATTCAAGAGTGAATGTTGTCGCATTAAATAAAAACACTGGAGTTGCTAATGCCAAACAAACAGCTATTGAGATGTGTAATGCACCATACATAGCTTTGATGGATGCAGATGACATTTCACTAAAAAACAGATTTGAAGTACAACTTGATTTTCTCAATAATAATAAACATATAGACATTTGTGGAAGTTGGCTAAAGACTTTTGGCTCACATGAGGAAGTGTATAAATACCCTCAAAAACAAAAGGACTTTACTTTATATCTTGACAGTTGTATTGGCTGCCCTACGGTAATGTTTCGGGGGACCTTTCTCAATAAGAACCCACACTTTTTTAACCCCCAATTTAGGTATGGTGAAGATTATGAAGCTTGGGTTCGCTTATTTCCTAAATACCGCTTCGAAAATATACCTCAAGTACTATTGCTATATAGAATAAGTAAAACACATGTAACGAAAGCAAAACACAATGAAATGGTCGGTTTTATTTCTAGACCTAGACTAGATATACTCAACTACTACTTATCTAAAGCAGGACTTCCCTCCATTGATGCCCCTATCTCATTTAAAGATTTATCCATTGTCAGCAATGCACCTTGCTTTCCACGAGAGCACATTGGCGAGCTCTTATACCGTATGCTTGTTTCCATTCCTGGTCTTTCGTTAAAAGACTTGTATCTACAAAAGAAAATGGGTATTCTCAATAGCTTAAGTTCAAAACATTGGCGAAGATTATTAAAACATCTTATCGGACTTAAGAGAACCCCCTACTATCCTATTTCATAATTTACAATCAGTAGTAAACGACAAATACTTATTTATCCATAAAATGATAACTACAAACAATCGGTGGGTTGCCATGATTTGGCATACTTTTGTTGCATTATTAATGATGCAACTTTGCCGCCTTCTTTACTTCTACTACAATCAAAGTCATTTTCCAGATGTAGATTTTCAACAGCTGATAAGTCTGATGCGTGGTGGCTATATCATAGATATGGTTGTTATTGGATTTGGCTTTATACTCTACTACTTGATGATGATAGTTGGGGCTTACCTACCGGCAAAGATTGAAATGAATAAGTGGTATAGACGGATTTGCTATGCAGCCTACTTTATTCCCTTTACCTTATTTGCATTCTTGAATGTCTCCGATACAGGGTATTATCCTTTTGTTCTGAGAAGGGTCAATTCTACTGTATTCAGTGAGTTTGAGGGTAAAAGTATGTTTGGTTTCTACAAAGACTTCATATGGGAGTTTTGGCCTCTAACCCTTGCTTTCTTTGTGATAATGATTATCGGCATTGTTTGTTTTAGGTTGATAAAGTACGAAAGAGACCCTAATCACAAGCAACCTCTACTACTAAATATTGTAGCCTCTCTACTGGCTATCGTATTTTTATTCTTTAGTATGCGAGGGCGTTGGGACTTCGTTGGCAAACCTCAATGCATGACGGTTATCCTTCCCTATATATCTGACTATGATCAGCTTCCTATTTTATACAACTCTCCTTTTTCCTTAGCAAAAAGGCCAAGTGGACGCATAGAATACCGATTCTTTAGCGACGAAGAAGTTTCAAATATTTATACACCACTATATAAAGCTGCACCTCTTTCTGAGAACGACAGCCTATACAGCTCAATGAAAGGGCGGAATGTGATGGTAATATTATTGGAAAGTATGGGAAAAGAGTATTTCGGATATCTAAACAGAGATATTGAAGGCTTCCCTTCCTATACTCCTTTCTTGGACTCCCTGCTCCCCAACACCCTCTATGCGAAGTATGGATTTGCATCAGGCAAGCGATCGGTAGAATCATTCCCATCAGTATTTGTTTCACTGCCTTCATTTGGTGGAACATTTAATGATAGTGAAGTGGTCATTGAAAACTATCAGCATTTCTCTACCTTTGACACTGGATTACCTCGCTCCCTTAAGGACGCTGGATATCACCTTAAATTCTACCACGGAGATGTTGATGGGGTCATGGGTTTTTACTCATTCTTAAATAAACTTGGGCTAGAAGATCAGTACACGATAACCAATTATAAAGAGCACTACCACTATAACGACTCTGTAAAGATAAGCACTTGGGGTATACACGATCTACCGTTTGAGCAGGCTATGGCAGAGGATATGGATAATCTGAAAGAGCCATTTGGAGCACTCTTCTTCTCACTTTCCAATCATCACCCATTCAAGCTACCTCCTGGATTTAAGGGGAAGTTTAAGGAAGGAACCTTGCCTATCCACCAAACCGCACAGTATGCCGACCTAGCTCTTAAGGAATTCTTTGATATAATCAAAGATAAACCCTGGTTTGAGAATACCCTGTTTATTATCACAGCGGACCATACGAATCAGAGCGATCACCCGGCGTACAACAACTTGGCGGGGCATGCTGCAGCTCCTATTGCATTCTATGATCCGCAAGGGAAGCTCAAGGGAGAGATTAAGGATTATGTGGTGCAACACACAGATATCCTCCCCACTCTGCTGTACCTACTTGGCATTGAGGAGCCTGTGCTCAGCTATGGAAGCAATATCTTTGATACGAAGGCGGAGCATATAGCACTTAATTACTTCCAAGGCCAGTATATCTTTTTTACCAAAGAGATTACACTAACGATGACTCCTACTGGAGATATCAAGGCATCGGCTCCTGTGCCCTATCTACAGACCGAACCCGATAAAGCGGTCATGCCCTCTAGTGAGGTACAAGAGCACTACACACGTCTTTTCAAAGCCATCGTCCAAGACTACAACCACAGAGTCTTCAAGACCTCCTTTTCCATTAAAGACGTTCTTCCCCCACCCGCCAAAGAAGAGTAATAGGTCCGATATGAGAATGTTGCATGAAGTGCCATTCTCGCACATTTGATTCAAATGTGCTGAGACTTTGGACGAAGGATGAGATGAAAGGCGCTGAGGGTGAGGGCGCTGGGAGCGTACTCACGTACGTGACCGAGCCCGAATCCCGAAAGCAACGCAGCAGATCGCCTTCGTGCAATAGGCTCTATATACAAGAAGGTGGAGGTGACCAATAGTCATCTCCACCTTCTTCTTATTCCAACTGAGTGAATTAGATCGCTGCTATCACTTCAAGCTCCACAAGACCACCCTTTGGTAGTGCACATATTTGGAAAGCACTACGAGCAGGGTAAGGTGCTTGGAAATACTCAGCATAGACCTCATTTACCTTAGCGAAGTCCGCAATATCGGTGAGGAACAAAGTAGTCTTCACCACATTTTGGAGGGTCAAACCCTTTGCCTCAAGGATCGCTTGGACATTCTTAAATACCTGATGTGCCTGACCCACTACATCCTCAGCAGCAAATTGACCACTCTTAGGGTCTAATCCGAGTTGACCAGAAACAAATACAAGCCCATTGGCAGCTACGGCCTGTGAATAAGGGCCTACTGCTGCAGGTCCATTTGGAGTACTAATAATCTCTTTACTCATAATCTTAGTTGTTAATATTAATGATTCAATTATCTCTTCTGTCTTACCGCTTCATAAAGCAACACCCCCGTTGCCACCGATACATTGAGCGAACCGATTTCGCCATATAGAGGGATACGGGTAAGGTGGTCACACTGACGTATAGCATACTCCGAAAGCCCCTTATCCTCAGCACCCATTACGAGAGCTAGCGGTCCCTTCATATCGCAATCGTAGAGCAGATCCGACGCCTTTTCGCTAGCTCCCACCAGCTTCACACCAGATTGCTTTAGATAATCAATTGCTCGCTCTATAGAAGGCTCCCGGCATACAGCCACTCGAGAGAGTGCCCCAGCCGATGTCTTTACCGCATCGGCAGTCACAGAGACCGAGTTTTGCTCAAAGATCACAATAGCATCTACACCAGTACACTCACAGGTACGAGCGATGGCACCAAAATTGCGAACATCAGTAATGCCGTCCAATATCACCAAGAATGGGTCTCTACCCGCCTCAAAAAGCGTAGGCACCACCTGCTCCAGTGTAAAGTAGTGGGCAGCCGCCTTAACCGCCACAATCCCTTGGTGGCTACGACCTGCCAAACGGTCCAGCTTCTCCACCGGCACCCTCCTTAATGGCACCCGATGATTACGGAGCAATTCTATTAGCTCCTTAATCCCATCGCTACTATTCTCCCTCTTGAGATAGACAAAGTCAATCTGCTCTCCAGCCTCCAACGCCTCACGTATGGCATGGATACCAAATATCATCTCATCACGTTCTCTAGATCTATTGGGGTATCTCCTACCTCCCCTTGCATTATTCCGATACATCATATTACGTTACTTATTTCGTGCTAAAAGTGCTCGAGCATTGGCCAATGCTGCCTCCGTCATCTCCGCACCAGTCAGCATATTTGCCATTTCCCTAACCCTCTCCTCACCACTCACCTCCCTAATGGTGGTAAAAAAACCACTCTCTTCCTCCTCCTTACTTACCACCAACTGATGGGCCGAAAGTGCAGCAATCTGAGGCAGATGCGTAATTGATAATACTTGGATATTCCTACCCAAGCGCTTCATTACTCCGCCTAATTTCTCAGCCACCTCACCACTAACACCGGTATCAATCTCATCAAAAATCACAGTAGGCAATACACTATGCTCCGCCAAAATGGTCTTCAATGCCAGCATAAAGCGAGAAATCTCTCCGCCAGATGCGATCTCCCTAATCGGTTGCAGTTTCGTCTGTTTATTGGTGGCGAATAAAAACTGAACCGCATCAGCACCACTCTCCGTGAGCTTATCCAGAGGCTGCAAATCCACCTTGAATGTAGCCCCAGCAATACCCAGCTCCTTCATTAATGCGTGCAGTGGAGGCAATAGCTCCTTCGCCACCTTAGTACGGCTCTCAGTAAGTCTCTTTGCCAATGCTTTTGCCACATCCTGCTTCTTCGTTAGTTCCTTTTCCAACTCCTTAAGATAGACATCCGAATTAGTGATATTATCCAGCGTCTTTCGGTACTCATCACGAAGCTTAATGAGGTCATCGCTATCACTTAGCTTAAACTTAAAGAGCAATCCTTGCAAAAGGTCTATCCGCTCCTCAATTTGTGCCAATTCACTAGGGTCTATCTCAATGGTATCCAAAAGCCCCCCCGCCTCACGGATCATATCCGATAGTTCCAGCTCTAGCGAGGAGAGACGCTCATACAATTCCTCCACTTGCGAATAGTGCTCAGCTGCATGAGAGAGCAAACGGGTCGTCGTATGAATCTGCTGTACCACTCCAGGGATCTCCATATCACTATCAGCAAAAGAGATAAGCATATTGAGGGCATCGGCAATCTCACTGGTATGTTGCGCCATGGACTGTCTTTCCTCAAGCTGTGTCAGCTCACCACTCCTGAGATTAGCTTGATCAAGTTGCTCCAGTTGGAAGGAAATAAACTCCTGTTCCTTTGCTTGCTCCTCTATCCTTTTCCGCTCCTTTTCCAGCTCTTTAGCAGCTTTTTGGTAGGCATTGTACGCACCAAGATACTCCTCAAGCAAAGACTCATTGCCACCTAAAGTATCTAGGATACTCATCTGGTAGTGAGCCTCACCAATCAACATATTGTGGTGCTGTGAATGAATATCGGCTAATCGCTCACCAATCAGCTTCATTACAGTAGTATTGACAGGAGTATCATTGATAAAAGCACGGCTTTTACCAGCTACTGTAAGCTCCCTACGCAGTCGACAAATTGGCTCAAAGTCTAAGTCATTCTCCTCAAAAAGTTGCTCGATACCCAACACTCCATTGAGGTCACAATCGGCCTCAATAATGGCCTTCTTAGCACCCTCCCGTATGGTAGTGGTATCGGCTCTATTGCCCAAAATCAGGCCAATAGCCCCCACTAGTATAGACTTTCCCGCCCCAGTCTCACCGGTGATAGAGGTAAAGCCCTCCTTGAGTCCCAGCTCCAGCTCTTTAATTAGGATAAAATCCTTTATATACAACCTAGTAATCATCGACTAAACACAACACTTGGAAATAACTCCTCTACTAAGCTACGAGTGTTCCCCACCTCTAAAGAACCCTTATTGGCTTGGAAATGTGCACTCATGTCCTTTTCCTTAGAATCAAAAAACAAAGTCAGAAAGGAAGTGCTACTATCATACTCCCTTAATTGACGAAGCCCTTGTAAAACCGCAGTCAACACCCTATTATAAGCAGTAGGAAGAGGGCTATCAAGTCCCTCCCTATGGTATAGATACCACAGCTCGCGAAAATAGCTACCCCACTTAGACTGCAACTCGGGCAAGTACTTTGAGGGCGAAAGCTTGGAGGTAAGATAGGCATTGCTCAATCCACTACTATCTTGCCAACCCGCTTCAAAGAAGCCACTTCTTGACACTAGATAATTAAGGAAAGGGTCTCCTCCATAGAGTGAGAAGCTATCATAGTAATACATGGCACCCAATGTAGCGTAGTAATACATCACCTTAAAGAGCGGTGACTCAGGAATCTCACCTCCGATAAAGGTAGGACTGAGTAGTGGGTCAAAGGTAAAGGGCAGATTTTTCTCATGAAATAGCACTAAAAGAGCCTCCTCATCAGCTCCATATACTGGACGAAAAAGAGCTATATCCAGATGGCCACTATACTCGTCACCTACCGACTGAGTAAGTGAGAGCGAGAGCTGAATACGGATAGGCTGCTTAGGTCGCAATTTCACCTCTATCTCTGGGTCATAACCTATGAGCATATATTCCAATTGACGTTGCAGCCCCTGCAAATCCGCCTGCTTTTGCTCAGGAATCCCCTGTAAATTCAGAGAGACTTCTGGTGCAAAAAAGCTTTGTCCAGTAGCGGATAACCAGCTGAGCATAAGCCCAATAATGATGCCCCACGCCCTCTTCATACATCTAAATACTAAATAAAGCGTAACTCCTCCATTCGATCGACGATGGCTTTCGCCACATTACGTTTGCTCATCAATGGCAAGTCTACAGTACCGCCATTAAGTGCATCAAAGATAGTCACCTTATTCGTATCCACCTTAAACCCAGCGCCTTCATTTTGCAGAGAATTCAGTACAATCATATCCAGATGCTTCCGAGACATTTTGTCTATCACCGCTTCAGACTCCGCATTTGTCTCCAAAGCAAAGCCAATGTGCCACTGCTTAGCAGACTTGAGCTTGCCTAGCTCCGCAGAGATATCGGGATTAGGAATCAAGTCCAAAGAGAGTGCCCCTACCTGCTCTCGCTTAATCTTATGGTCATTGGGCGTAGCTACTCGATAGTCTGCCACCGCTGCACAGAAGACCGCCACATCATACTCATCACGTACGCTTAGGCAAGCCCGATACATCTCCTCGGCACTCTCTACAGAGACCACATGGATATTATCCGACTTTGGAAGTGATTCCACAGGACCAGAAACGAACGTTACTTTTGCCCCACGCTCAGCCAGCTCTTCAGCAATCGCCTTGCCCATCTTGCCCGACGAGTAGTTACCAATAAAACGAACGGGGTCAATCTTTTCGTATGTAGGACCCGAGGTCATCAATACATTCAGCCCCTCTAATGTCTTTTTAGCGGGACCATCAAAGTACTTTTCAAGCGTCTGAAAGATCTCCTCTGGCTCAGCCATTCGCCCTTTTCCCACTAAGTGGCTCGCTAACTCGCCCTCTTTTGGCTCAATAATATGCACTCCCCAAGAGGCAAGCGTCTCCAAAGAACGTTTGGTAGAGGGATGAGCAAACATATCCAAGTCCATCGCAGGAGCCACAAACACTGGAGCTCTACAGGATAGATAAGTAGTTACCAAGAGATTATCCGCAATGCCATTGGCCATCTTACCGAGGGTACTTGCTGTAGCCGGTGCTATCACCATAGCATCGGCCCATACCCCAAGGTCCACATGGCTATTCCACGAACCACTCCGCTCCTCAAAAAACTCCGAGAGTACCGCTGGCCCAGTAAGCGTTGAAAGCGTGAGAGGGGCAATAAACTCTTTGGCTGCTGGTGTCATCACCACCTGTACCTCGGCTCCTGCCTTCACCAGAAGCCTAGCCAAGACGGCACTCTTATACGCCGCAATACTTCCCGTAATGCCCAGTACTATCTTTTTCCCTTTCACTTTCTTTCAGCTTCTATCATTAGTTTTTGCAGATGCATCTTTGTATCTCTTGGGAAGTCTCCATTCATCATCCAACCGAAGTATCCAGAATCCTTCCGAAGTACCTCAACCACTGGCTGCCCTTTATACTTTCCAAAGTTGAAGCAAGGAGTACCACTTTCATCGTAAACCATACGTCCGCCAAGATCCACAGTATCCATCTGCTTGGTATAATCACTGAGGCTCTCCACATCACAGGGAAGGTCGCTATACATCTCCAGCTGCCCTTTAAGCACCTCATACGTAGCCATGGTATCCACATCTGCCGAGTGTGCTCCGTCCAGTGGTTTATTGGTATAATACTGGTAGGCAGCAGTCAGCGTTCGTGGTTCCTGCTTATAGTAAATGACCTGTACATCTACCACCTTGCGGTGACTAAAATCCACAGGGGTTCCTACCCTCTGCAATTCTTCAGCTAAAAGAGGCACATCAAAGCGATTGCAGTTGTAACCACCCAAGTCACAATTCTCAATGAAAGCGACTACTCGTTTGCCCACCTCTTCAAAAGTCGGTTTATCAGCCACATCAGCATCACTGATGCCGTGCACTGCCGTGGAGGTTTTGGGAATAGGCATTCCTGGATTTACTAGCGTGTGTAGGGTCTCCTCAGTGCCATCGGGGTGTACTTTTAGGAGGGCGATCTCCACAATTCGATCCTTTACCACGTCAAGCCCCGTTGTCTCCAAATCAAAAAAGACAATCGGCCGTTTCAATTGTAGCTTACTCATAATCCTCTCCGCTATTGATTAGCCATATACGAGTGGCATCACCGCCACTACAATCTCCACACCAGCTTCACCTCCAATTGGTGTCACCAAAGCAGCACGCGAAGCATCTCCGATCCGCATAGAAATAGTTTCCGAAGGCATCACCGTAAGGAGCTGTATCAGATGCTCAGCCCTAAATGAAAAACGCGCTTCAGGAGCTGAGAAGGAGACAGGCACCGCCTCCTCTGCCTTCGTACTAAAGTCCTGATCGGTTGCCTTAAGTACTAGCTCAGATGGTGAGAAGTCGAAGTTAATAAGCCCCATTGCCTTATTGGCAAAGACTGCCACACGCCTTGTAGCTGCCAGAAGTTGCAGTCTATCAGCTTCCAAAAGCTTATCATTATCCTTAGGGATCACCGTCTCATAATTTGGGTACTTTCCCTCTAGCAACCTACATTGTAACTCCAACGTCTCCGTCTTGAAGAGTGCAAAGTTGGGGTGAAACTCCAGCTCTATATCGCCATTATCACTCTTTGAAAGCACCTGAAGGAGTAGTTGAACGGGCTTTTTGTGCAATGTATATCTATGCTGCTCATTGACATTCAACTCCAACATTGAGTGTCGGTAATAGGAGAGCAAAAAGCCATTGGTCGCAACGAAAGTGATATGCTCCGGACGAATATCCACATGCACACCTGTCATGATAGGGCGTACATCATCCACAGTAGTCGCATAAACAGTATTATCTAGCCCCTCATAGAAATTAGCAATGGGCATCTTCACCTTTAAGCCTTCATCGCCAAGAGATTGCACTTCAGGGAAGTCCTCGCCCTTAATCACTGGGAAAGAAAAGAAGCCATTATTATACTTACCGTGGAGCTCGTAGTCCTCCGTGTTCAGCTCAAACTGAATCATCTGATTGGGAATCTCACGAAGCGGTTCCACGAGCTGACGCACACGGACGCAGAAGCTCATATCCTCGCCCTCCTTACTACTCAAGTCCACATGACTGCAAATCCTAGTCTCACCATCAGTAGCGGTCAGACTCATCTTCTCCCCCTTCACTTCTACTAGGGCAAACTCCATAATGGCTAGCCCCTTACCTCCTATCACCTTGGCAACCAATTGCAAATGGTCACGAAGCAAGTCACTTAGTATCGTTAACTTCATAGAAATATAATATTGAAATTCAAACTTTTCTCTCTCAGTTTCACTCCACCCCTTTTGATTTCAAATTTACCAAATCTTTGGCATACACCCAAGGGTCAGACGAAAACCCATCAAAGAAGCCTCATCCGATATTCTGCGTGATGGAGTGATTGTGACATCTTGAGACTACTGCGTCAGCCTGTATACACCAATCATTTTGCGGGATGAAATCCGCAATATATGGGCGACGGAGTCTTTTTTCTCTTTGTAATTTTGAAAGAAAACTGGAAATCCATTATAATTGAGCGAATTATCCAATAAACGTAGGATTTACACAAAAGAACACAATGAACACATCATAAAGAAATAAATAGAGCATAAGCAGACTTCCATATAGAGATTTTGGTCTGCTAAAAAGTCGGGATACAAGAAATTAAGAAGGGGGTATGTTGTAAATATTCCTTATATTTGCCAATACAAAGGGAAGATGTAACTTGTAGCTAATACTTTTTCAGATAATAAAGATAATAAAGTTATGTATCAAAATTTCAAAACATTGCTCCTTAGCGGTCTAGCCGCTATCAGTCTGCTTGCAGTGGGCTGTAAGGGAGAGAAAAATGATCCTATGGAAGGAAATCCATTCAACGAGCCTAGCGCACTAGCTTTTCACGCTCCAGACTTTGGCAAGATCAAAAATGAGCACTACAAGCCTGCATTTGAGGCTGGTATCGAACAGCAAAGAGCCGAGCTAAAGGCCATTGTAGACAACGAGGAAAAGCCAACATTCCAGAATACCATCCTCCCTTACGAGGATAGTGGGGCACTTCTTTCGCGTGTTTCCAATGTATTCTTTGCCATCTCAAGTGCCGATGGTACTGATGAGATCAAGGCAATAGAGGCCGATGTGATCCCTATGCTCACCGCTTGGGAGGATGAGATCACCTTCAATCAGCCACTCTTTGATCGTATCAAGGTGGTGTATGACAATGAGTACGAAACCCTTCAAGGTGAAGACAAGAAACTCCTCAAGGAGATTTACGACGGCTTTGTAAGAGCAGGTGCCAATCTTCCAAAAGAGAAGAAGGATGAGCTTGAGAAGGTGAATGCCCGTCTAGCTGTGCTCCAGCAAGAGTTTGTAAAGATGAATATCGAGGCTCGCAACAAGGCCATCGTTCCTATTGAGGATGTAGAGGAGTTGGCTGGCCTTAGCGAGGGAGAGATTGCTCAGTGCAAGGCTGATGCCGAGGCAAATGAGGCTGTTACTGCACCTTATGCTATTGTAATCAGCAATACTACACAGCAGGATATTCTGACATCTCTTGAGAATCGTGCAACCCGTGAGAAGGTATTCAACGCCTCTTATCACCGTTCGGATAACACTGGCAACCAAAATACCTACCCAATCATTGCAGAGATGGCTCAGCTTCGTCACAAGAAGGGACAGCTGCTCGGTTTCAATAACTATGCTGAGTACAGCCTTCAGAATACGATGGCTAAGACTCCAGAGGCAGTGACTAGCTTCCTAAAGAAGCTCGCAGAGGAGTATCAGCCTGTAGCTGACCGCGAGACTAAGGAGATTGAGGAGTATGCTCGCAAAACTATGGGTAGCGACTTTGAGCTAAAGCCATACGACCGCTTCTACTTCTCAGCCAAGATGAAGGAAGAGAAGTATCACTTCAATGCTAATGACGTTAAGCCTTTCTTCGAGGTAGATAGCGTCCTTAAGAATGGTGTATTCTACGCTGCAGAGCATGTTTATGGTCTCACCTTCAAGGAGCGCTTTGACCTCCCAACCTACCATAAGGATGTACACGTTTACGATGTACTCAATGCTGAGACTGGAGAGCAGGTAGCTCTATTCTATACCGATCTATTCAGACGTCCTACCAAGGGTGGTGGTGCATGGATGAGTGAATTTGCATCTCAGAGCCATCGCAATGACCAGCTTCCAATCATCTACAACGTATGTAACTACACCAAGGCACCAGAGGGACAACCTAATCTAATTACTTGGGATGAGGTAACTACTCTATTCCACGAGTTTGGTCACGCTCTTCATGGTATGCTGTCTAATGTAGAGTACAAGTCTCTCAGTGGCACCAACGTGTTCCGCGACTTCGTAGAGATGCCAAGCCAGTTCAATGAGTACTTTGCTACTGTGCCCGAGGTATTTGCCAACTTTGCTAAGCACTATGAGACAGGCGAGGCTATGCCAGAGGATCTTAAGAATAAGATGCTGGAGTCGGTTAACTTCCACGCTGCCTATGCTTTAGGGGAAAACCTTGCTGCTTCTACTGGCGACGTAGCTTTCCACATGCTTACTACAGGTAATGAGGTAAATGCAGAGAATGTTGAGGAGTTTGAGAATAACGCTCTTGCAGCGGCTGGGCTTCTCAATCCACAGATTCCTCCACGCTACCGCACTAGCTACTTCAACCACGTTTGGGGTGGTGGCTACGCTTGTGGTTACTATAGCTATCTATGGTCTGAGGTACTGGCTGTAAATGTTGGCGAGTATTTCACCAAGAATGGTGCGCTCAATCCTGAGGTAGGTAGAGCTTTCCGCGACAAGGTTCTTTCCAAGGGTAACACCGAGGATCTAGCACAGATCTTCTCCGACTTCACCGGTCTTGCAGAGCCTAATGTAGCTAGCCTGCTTCCTGCACGCGGAGTGAAGTAATCACCCACGACATATTAAATACGAAGGAGCCCTCACATTGCGTGAGGGCTCCTTTATTTTATACTTAGATGAAAATAGACTTAGTTGAGAATGTTGCACGAAGTGCCATTATCGCACATTTGCTTCAAATGTGCCGAGACTTTGCACGAAGGATGAGATGCAAGGCGCTGAGGGTGAGGATGAAGGGAGCGTACTCACGTACGTGACCGAACCCGAATTCCGATAGCAACGCCGCAGATCGCTTTCGTGCAACAGTCTCTAGTCGTCTAACTTTTCACCAAAAGAGAGATCGCCAGCATCACCGAGACCTGGTACGATATAGGAGTGCTCATTAATCTCAGGATCGTTGACAGCGGTCCAAAGTGTACAATCCTCAGGCATTACCTTCTGCAGATAATCCAGTGCTGGTTGACTAGAGATCACAGAGGCCACATGCAATACCTTAGGAGTTCCCTTCGTGAGGATTGCCTTGTATGCCAGCTCCATAGAGCTTCCAGTTGCCAGCATTGGGTCGACCAAAATCAGCGTTTTACCCTCTATTGAAGGAGAGGAAAGATACTCAATCATCACCTCAAAATTGAGCCGGTCCTTATACCTGCGATAGGCCGAAACAAAGCAGTTCTCCGCTCTATCAAGATAATTAGTAAATCCGTGGTGGAGAGGAAGGCCAGCACGTAGAATCGTGGCAATCACCACCTCATTCTGATCCAATTGGTCGTGCGAGATAGCTAGTGGAGTCTGCACCTCCTTAGGTTGATACTCAAACGTCTTACTAATCTCATACGCCATCACCTCGCCTATCCGCTCAATGTTTCGCTTGAAGCGCATACGATCCTTTTGGATATTGACATCTCGCAACTCCGCCACAAAGCGGTTGAGGATTGAATTCTGTTCCGAAAGGTTGATTACTTTCATGATCTTAAATACTATTTCTTATGGTTTGAATTTTTCTTTTGCAATAAAGCGTGGTACACCTGACTTCTACTCATCACATCATCCACATAGTTAGCCGTCTCCTTACCTCGCAGGTATCCAAAGCGAACCACTGGGTCATTGTAGTACTCCGGGTGGCTTTTCAGTAAGATATACTGCCTCACCCCGCCCTGCCATATAGAGTCGGGGGCATGATGTTTCCGGGCAAGCCGCATTGCATCCTGCACATGTCCCAGTCCAGCATTATAGGCTGCAAGTGTGAAGCTCAATTGAGTCGCCTCATCAGTCATATCTCCGAAGCTCTTCCTTACCTCCAAAAGACAGTCTACCGCCACTCGAATTGATACCTCAGGCCGAAGCAACTCCTCCTTCGTTGCCCCATAACTAGCACCAGTGCGTGGCATAATCCCCATCAACCCCCTAGCTCCACTCCAGCCTACCACATCGCTTCTAAAACGACTCTCGTGATAGGCAATAGCCGCCAGCACCGTCCAGTGCCAAGGCAGCCTTGCCCCCTCTTTTTCAAATAAAGCATCGTACTGAGAGATCACTCCTTGCGTCAATTGCACCCGCTCCGTTACCATCGCAAACTCCTGAATATAGCTCTGCAGATGGCTATTCTGGTCACGTAGCCGACTATAATGCCCCAACTTTTCACCTGTTAGGAAGTAGGTATCCAACTGCTTCTTTAGTGAATTATTCTCTTTACAAAGAGCCCACCCATACTTAATCGGTGCACTCACCCGAAGGTCGGCATTAAGCGAAGGGAAATACCTCATCCCCAACTGCCCCAGATGCTCATCTACGAGTAGGAAGTCTATTCCTTCCTCCGTGCCCATCTGCACCAAAAGCTCCTCCATACTGAGTGAGTCCGAAGGGACCACTTCAATGTATTCCCCGATCTCCTCCTCAATCTGATGCAACCGAACCTCTGCAGCACCCCCAGCATCTATCCACACTTTCTTACCTCCCAGTTCTGAAAGGTTTGAAATCATCCCCTCCTTTGCCTTTCTCTGTACCAGCACTAGAGATGCCGTATCAATGATTCCGCCAAAAGAAAACCGCTCGAGATTTCCTCGTGACATAGCCAAAGGGGTAATACAAAGGTCTATCTCCCCTTGCTCCAATCGCCAAAGCAAGCTATCCAAGCTCCGCTCAATCTGCACATCCAGTACAAGTTCGTGAGCTTGTGCAAAGTCCACCGCCTTTTGATACTCCAAACCCATCATCTCACCCCTCAGAAGGTAAAAGTCTTCGGGCGAGGTAAGCGTCCCTATCCTCAGCGTATCACTATCTACCACCTCCTGCCAGCCACGGAAATGCTGTGCCGACTCATTCCCCTCCTCCTGACTACAGGCAGAGAGCAATAGGCTCAAAAGCAGACCAAGTAGATAAATAGTTCTCATCACCTTTTACGACACATAGAGCAAAAAGCCCTTCAGATAACTCCCCTCGGGGTGGTAAATACTTACTGGGTGATCGGCAAACTGACCAAACTGCTCCAGCACCCGCACCTCACGACCAGCATGCAACGCAGCGGTAAAGAGAGCCTGCCGGAACTCCTCTACCCCCACCACTTGTGAGCAGGAAAAGGTAAAGAGTAGCCCGCCCTTTGCTATCTTACGAAGTGCCGCACTATTCAGCTTGCGATAACCTTGCAGACCATTTCGCAATACCTCCCTCCTCTTAGCAAAAGCTGGAGGGTCCAAAATAATCATATCAAAAGCCCCCTCCTCCATCTCATACAGATACTTAAAGGCATCCCCTACCACAGACTCATGGCAAGTAGGAACTTCACCAAAGTTGAGCTTCAAATTGTCCTCCAGCAGATCCATCGCTCTAGGCGAACTATCTAGCGACACCACCCGCTCTGCACCACCTCTTAGGGCATAGAGCGAAAAGCCACCAGTATAGCAAAACATATTCAGTACCCTTCTGCCCTTCGCCAGCTCCCCTACTCTAGCGCGATTCTGACGTTGGTCGAGGAAGAAGCCTGTCTTCTGCCCTCTCAGGATATCTGGGGAGAAACGAATGCCTTGCTCCTCTGCCACCACCTGCTCCACCGCATCAATAGATCCGTAAAGCAATTCATCCACCACCCCCTCCACCATCGGCAGAGAGTCCGACGACTTATAGTAAACCGCCTCCAACCGCTCCCCTAGCACCGTTGCTAGTGACTCCGTCAGTTCTCTACGTCTCAAGTGCATCGTAAGCGTATGAGCTTGCATCACAGCCACCCCTCCGTAGAGGTCCACAATCAGTCCTGGCAAACTATCTCCTTCCCCATAGACCAAGCGGAAACCCTCACGAGGAGAAGCCAAAAGTCCAAATGCCTTACGAGCCTCCAGCGCTTCTTGAAACCGCCTTTGCCACAAAGAAGCATCTATCTGCTCCCCCTCCGCAAAGGTCAAAAGCCGTACCGCAATAGAGCCACCTTCATAATAACCTCTTCCACAAAAGTGCCCCTCACTATCCAGCACCTCCACCATATCCCCAGCCTCTATCCCTTTGGTAGAGACAAGGGCACGTGAAAAGATCCAAGGATGCTTACGCTCCACTGAGGCCTCTCGCCCCGCTTTTAGCTCTATCTGCTTCATATTGACTACTATTTCTTTTTTGCTACTTTACTACCCTTACTCTTGCCCCTATTCTTTGCCTCCTTTGTTTTTGATGTCCCAGCGGTTCGCCCCCTTTTCAAAGACTTCCGGATAGAGCGTTTATTTTTCTCCTTAGGCAGCCCCTCTAAGTCCCGATACATTTCCTCATTTAGCCACCCCTCCAAAGCTTGGTAGATTCGTAGACCAGCCACCGCATCGAGTGCTGCATAATCCAATTGAGCCTCCGTCAACTCCTCACGCTCCCAATCCGAGAGGCGCTGCCCCTTACTAATCCGCTTACCGAATAGTACCGCATAGAGTTTTGAGAGCGAAAGCACCTCAATACCAGCTGCCTTAGAAAGCAGCCTGAGATCCACCATCCGATTGAGACGCAGTTGGCGATCCTTCCAAAGTCCCTTGGCATCATCACCAATACCCACTCCCACCTTAGTGATTTTTTGATCCTCAAGTAGTTTCTTCACTGGTGCCAATTGCTCTTGAGAGAGTACCGGCTCCAATCGAATCAATAGTGCTCGGTCGGCAGTCGCCAATTGTAGAAGTGATACCTTATGGCTACAACCACGCTTAAAAGCCGGTTTCGTCTCCGTATCCAGCCCCAGCACACTTACCCCATCACCCAACGCCGAACACTGAGCCACAAACTCCTGGACAGAAGTTCTATGCGAAAGCACCACTAGTGGCACCTCAAGCACCTCTGCTTCTAGCTCTCTCAGCTCCTCATTGCTGATCTTACTCCTAGTTATCTCCTCCATCTTCTTCTTGAAGTTCAAAGAGAGGGTCGTGGTACAAGCGATGCAATTGCCTCAGCACCGTCAGCAATAGCTCACCCCAACGTTCCTCCATCGTGTAGCGACACTCCGCCACCGCCTGATACATTGCTCGTTCATTACCCCCACGCATTACCCATACAAAGTCGCCCAGCACCTGGTAAATATCGGCCAAAAGCTCTGCAGTGCTCACACCGATAGGCGTCTCGGAATACTTCATCGCCTCCTCCTCAGCGTCAAGAAAGTAGTCATAGCTCCCTAAGATGCGAACCAACCGCTGCCGAACCAGGTCATACTCCTCCTCCGTCACCAACCGACCAGCTTCCTCCCCAAAAGCCTCCATAGGCCAAGTGGGTAGCCGTAACCCCTCAGCATAGATATCTGCCAGTACCTGCCGACACTCCGCCAAGCTCTCCCTAGTCCACAGCGGTGTCGTCATCGGTTCCACCAAAGCACAATAGCGTGCGGCGGCGGCCACAAAGTCCAGCACCCCACTATTCCCCAATACACCTGTACCCCCCTCACTGCTCTTAGCTCTCATGCTTATCGCTTCTATCACTCATTAAATGTGTACTTCATACAAAGGTAGACATTTTTGAGCAAATACCACTCCTATTCTCCAATGCACGTCATGAAGCGAGCCACCAAAGATTATCTACCCCTTTTTTGGTAACTTTGTGACTGAGGGAGAGCGAGCATTGGGATATTAATATATATATGTGTGGAGAAAACTCTATGAGACGAATCAATATAGCCCTAGATGGGCACTCTTCTTGTGGCAAGAGCACCATTGCCAAGCGACTAGCTAGCCAACTCGGCTATACTTACGTGGATACTGGGGCAATGTACCGCGGGGTGACCCTCTGGTCGCTCCGAGAGGGTCTTTGGTCCGATGGCCAACCTTGCGAGGAGGCCATCAGCCAGCGAGTGGCACAGGAGGTCACTCTTGCATTCGAAGCAAAAGCAGATGGCCAGCACCTCCTCCTCAATGGAGAGGATGTAGAGCGAGAGATTCGGGGTATGGAGGTCTCCAACCACGTGAGCCCCATCAGCACCATCGCATCGGTACGAAAATACCTGGTAGCCATACAGCAATCATGGGTTTCAGCAGGTGGTGTGGTGATGGATGGCCGAGATATCGGCACCGTAGTGATGCCCCATGCCGAGCTCAAGTTTTTCGTCACCGCCACACCCGAAGTGCGTGCCGCCCGACGAGTTGCAGAGCTACGCAACCGTGGCGATGAGGTGAGCTACGAGGAGGTGCTACAGAATGTAGAGGCACGCGATCGGATCGATAGCACCCGAGCCATCGACCCCCTTCGCCGTGCCGATGATGCCATCCTGCTAGACAATAGTGCACTATCCCTCGAGGAGCAACAGCAATTAGTATGGGAGGTGGCGATGCGCGTCATTCGGGGCAACTCCTCGGGCGAGCTATCAGTAGAGATCGATGAGGGGTCGGGCTTTTGCTTCGGAGTGATCCACGCCATCAGCAAGGCCGAGGCCGAGCTAAAGCTTCAGCGCCCCCTCTACTCCCTCGGCGATATCGTACACAACAGCGAAGAGGTAGCACGCCTCTCCCGAGAGGGGCTCCATGCAGTCGGCTACGACCAGCTACCATCGCTCAAGGGAGAGCGAGTACTCTTCAGAGCTCATGGCGAAGCCCCCAAGATCTACGAGGAGGCCCGAAAGCAGGGTATCGAGGTGATAGATGCTACCTGCCCTGTGGTACTCACCCTCCAAAAGCGGATCCGAACCAAGTACCTTGAGGGATTAGAAGAGGGACAGCAAATCGTGATCTTCGGAAAGCGAGGGCATGCCGAGGTAAATGGACTGGTGGGCCAAACCGATGGCACCGCCATCGTGGTACAATCGGTAGAAGAGGCACGTGAATTGATTGATCCTAGTCGCGCTGTAGCACTATTTAGTCAGACCACTATGGATCAGAACCAGTTTGAGGCACTTCACACCGCCCTGCGTGAATGGGTTCACGAAGGGGTGAAGGTGGAGTGGTACGATACCATCTGCCGACAGGTCTCCAATCGGGTCCCCGAAATCACCCAGTTTGCCAAGGAAAAGGATTGGGTCTACTTCATCGCCGGAGCTCACAGCAGTAATGGCAAGGTGCTCTACCAAACCGCCCTACGTGCCAACCTTAATACCCACTTCATCACCTCCCCCGACGAGATTACCACTCCCCTCCCCTCCTGGGTACACACGGTGGGTATCTGCGGAGCTACCTCTACCCCAAGGTGGCAGATGGAGGCGGTAAAACAAAAAATAGAGGAGCAAGCTTCCACATCCCAACCTCACGACAAATAATCACTTTTTACCCCCTTGCATAAAGGGCAAAAGTGGAGATGCAACTAAGCATTTGCTGAGTTGCAACTAAGCAATTGACGAGTTGCAACTAACCGATTGCTTAGTTGCAACTAAGAAAACGCTAGTGTATAGTACTAAGTATCAATCCATTACAAAAGGCGATTTTATCGGGTACAAAAGTTGAGAATCTAGTTGTCGGTAGTTGCCAAAGAAGAGTAATCAACAGCCTCTGTCTAAGACTGATGATAAAGCTATTTTTCACCTCAACTGGAGAAAAATTACTAGCATTATGACGTATACAGGCAGTAGGGGGAATTCTAATTTTTCAGCTATGATAACTGTCTCGAAATATTGAGGTAGCCGCGATAATTTTTGGTAGATTTGCGGAAAGGTGTGGGGTTAGTTGGGGGAGTAGAATAGATAATCAATTAAGGCATGACGAGTAATCATCAATGGGTTCGATGGATCTTGGCGCTAGTGGGGTGCCTAGCACTGCTCTTGCTAGTGGAGAGTTGCTCCAAGCAGTCGCCGATTCCCATGAGTGTGAGGAGGCTCTACCTTGTGATACTGGAAGAAAAGGATGAGGCTGGTAGATACCGTACGCTCATCAAGGAGGAGGGGTCGACGACGCCAAAACCTTTCATTGCTATCAAGGAGATTGAAGGTTTTGACC
>NZ_HF988953.1:29356-31458 GCF_000435035.1 Porphyromonas sp. CAG:1061
CCGCCATTATCAGGAGGGACAGCGATATCAGATCATCGTAAAAGAGTTGACCTCAAGAGGAGAGATAAGGTTTATATGGACAGGAAAAAATTGGCCGGAATAGGTGGAATAGCGATATGAGTGACGAAAGCTCTATAGTGAGGGAAGCCCCGACGCAGGCGTGGTGGCACCCCAATAGGCTCTTCATCGGTAGCAAAGCAATATGGGCTATAATGCTGGTACTGATGTCGATTAGCCTATGGATTGTTTTTTCTTCGACCAGCACCAAGGCGTTTGGCTCTTGGGCGAGTGGAGGTGGCTTCTTTAATATGTTTGGAAAGCACATACTTTCAATGGGATTAGCTATTGGGCTCTGTGTGGCGGTATCACATATTCCACTACGTTTCTTTAGGAAGTATGCGAGGCTCTTTTTATTTTTCAGTTTTATCCTACTCCTCTACGTGCTTTTTAGGGGTCAGGATCTCAATGATGCAAAGCGACAAATCTCACTCGCTGGTATCTCCTTTCAGCCTTCAGAGCTAGCGAGGCTTGCCTTGATCAACTTTGTGGCAACGCAACTGAGGTTCAAAGATGGGCGACACGCTTCGGCACGTAACTTCTGGGTGATATTCATCACCACCGGTTTATTTTGTCTGCCTATCTTCCTAGAGAATATATCAACAGCTCTGATCCTCGCCTCGGTGGTCTTTTGTATCTCTTACATGGGAGGTGCCAATCGGAAGATGATGAGGCGATTGCTTTTGGGGGGCTTAGGGGCTTTGGCATTGGTGATTATGCTACTAGTTTTGGTGCCAAGTATTCGAGAGGGCGGAGTAACTCGCTTGGGCACAGGCTATGCTCGAATTGAGCGATTCATAACGCAAGTAGGAGCACCTATCAATTCGGATACCTACAGCGATATTGATGGAAAGGATCTGCAGATTGTTTCATCACAAAGGGCGATTGCCAATAGCCACCTGCTGGGTGTAGGCTTTGGCAAAAGTGAGATGCGTAACCTCCTTCCCGAGCCATATTCGGACTTTGTATTTAGCATCTTGGTGGAGGAAGGGGGAATTGCCGCAGCTATCTTGGTGGTACTGACCTACTTGGCTCTATTCTTTATTATCGGAGGGATCGGAAGGCGTACCAATAGTGTCTACCAAACCCTCTTGGTACAGGGGATAGGGTTGATTATCACACTACAAGCCTTCCTGCATATGCTCATCTGTGTCAATCTATTCCCGATCACTGGGCAAAACCTCCCATTTATCAGTCGAGGTGGCTCTAGCTATCTAGTGACGGGGATTTACTTCGGCATCCTTTTGGCGGTAAGCCACGATAATAAACGGAAGGAGGAGGAGCGGATTGCCAAAGCAGGGGGTCTCAACCAAATAGTTGCTACAGAGGCTATCCCAGAGATGCCTCCAATAGAGAGTGAACCAATAGAAAATGTGGAGCCATGAGTACAAAACTAACCAATGTAATCATCAGCGGTGGTGGCACAGGGGGGCATATATTCCCCGCCATCTCTATTGCCAATGAGATAAAACGTCGATACCCAGAGTGTGAGGTGACCTTTGTGGGCGCCAAGGGACGTATGGAGGAGGAAAAGGTACCTGCAGCAGGGTATGATATCATCTTGCTACCAGTAGAGGGATTGAGCCGAGGCAAGAATCCCATTAAGCTATTCATCACCCTTTGGAAACTACTTAAGAGCCGACAACAAATCCGTAAAGAGCTAAAAAGGATCCGGCCACAAATCGTGATCGGTGTGGGAGGGTATGCCAGTGCCCCTACCCTTTTGGAGGCAAATGGGCTAAAGATACCGACTTTGGTGCAGGAGCAAAATTCATTTGCAGGCAAAACAAATAAATTAGTCGGCAAAAAGGCGGAGACAATTTGTGTGGCATACAAGGATATGGCTCGCTTTTTTCCGAAGGGAAAAAACCTCATACTTACGGGAAATCCAATCCGTAAGCAATTGGCTGATATACAACCACACGCTATAGAGGCGTATCAGCACTTCAAGCTAGACCCTAAAAAAAGAACGCTCTTAGTGATTGGGGGAAGCCTTGGAGCACGGACAATCAATGAGAGTATGGCAGCTGCCGTGAAGCTTTTTG
>NZ_HF988953.1:31471-35259 GCF_000435035.1 Porphyromonas sp. CAG:1061
CTGCCGTGAAGCTTTTTGCGAGCGAGCGGGAGACCATGCAACTCCTATGGCAGTGCGGAAAGGGCTACATAAAAGAGGGGCAAGAGCATCTCAAAAGCCAAGGGTTGGAAGATAAAAATATTGTACTCACTGACTTTATCAACCGTATGGACTATGCCTACTCGGTGGCCGATCTGGTGATCTCTAGGGCGGGAGCTAGCTCTATCTCGGAGCTATGTATGCTGGGGAAGCCTTCGATCTTGGTACCTAGCCCTAATGTGGCGGAGGATCACCAAACTAAAAATGCTCAAGCTCTGGTAGCGGATAACGCTGCGGTGATGGTGGCGGATGCCGACGCACGAGAGGCTTTGGTGCCGAAAGCTCTGGAGCTACTTGGGGCGGAGAAACAGCTGGAGGTGCTGGGCACCAATGCCCTGAAGCTAGCCTGTCCAAAGGCGGATGAGACGATCGTGGATGAGGTGGTGAAAATTGTGGAGAAGTGGGAAGCGAAGAAAGCCACAAAGAAGTAGATATGAAAGGGAAGAGTTATTTTTTCATCGGTATTGGGGGCATCGGCATGAGTGCCATTGCCCGCTATTTCCTTGCCGAAGGGGCCCATGTGGGAGGATATGATAGGATCCGCTCAAAGGTTTCCACGGCTTTGGAGGAGGCAGGAGCAGAGATTATCTATGAAGATCGTCCGGAGCTGATTCCCACCAAATACCAAGCACCTAGGGAGGTGCAGGTAGTCTACACGCCTGCAATACACGAGGATAATCATATCCGCCAATACTACGCACAGCACGACTACGAGCAGGTGAAGCGTGCGGTAGTGCTGGGGCAAATCACCCGAAGGCAAAAAGCACTCTGTGTGGCGGGCACGCATGGTAAGACTACTACTAGTACACTTTTGGCTCATCTCCTTGAGCAGTCGCACATTGGTGCCAATGCATTTCTCGGTGGAGTTTCCCAAAATAGTGGAAGCAACCTTTACTTAAACCCCAATAGCCCTTATGTGGTTATCGAAGCGGATGAGTATGATCGCTCATTTCATCAACTAACCCCAACGCACGCGATTATCACCTCTACAGAGCCAGACCACCTCGATATTTATGGAACACCTGAGGCATACCGAGAGGCTTTTCAGATCTTTGCAGATAAGATTAACGATGGGGGAGTGTTGCTCCTCAATGAGAAGGCACATTTAGATAAATACCCTGAGGGGGTGACCCTATTTCGCTATGGAAGCTCCTCACAATCGGACTATTGGTATAGTAATGTGACCTACCGCGATGCGGAGCTTTTTTTTGACTGGCACTACCCTAGAGGGTGTTACCAACAGCTCCAAATCGGCACTCCAGTGGAGATCAATGTACTGAATGCTACGGCGGCACTGGCACTAGCTCAGCACCTAGGAGCAACTGAGGAGGAATTGAGGGAGGGGCTGAAGAGCTTCTTGGGAAGCCGTCGCCGCTTTGAACGATGGCTCAATGAGCCCCAACACCCGGTGATGATTGATGATTATGCCCATCACCCCGATGAAATCAAGGCATCGCTCACCTCTATTCGGAAGCTTTACCCAGACAAAGAGATCGCAGTGGTTTTTCAGCCCCACCTCTTTAGTCGTACTGCTGACTTTATGAAGGAGTTTGCCGAAGCACTTTCGGTGGTGGATAATGTGATTTTAATTCCAATCTACCCGGCCCGTGAAGAGCCTATCCCGGGGGTGACATCAGATGCATTGGCAAAGTTAGTTACCTCTCCGCTAAAGGCCTCTGTGACGAAGGAGGGGTTGATCCCTGAGCTACGCAAGCACCACTTTGATGTGCTCGTGATGATGGGAGCAGGAGATATTGAGTATCTGCTCCCCGAGGTACGTGACTATCTCAAGAGTGTAGTGATATGACGAGAAAGAAAGCCTCAACCCTATTCATTTGGCTGATAGCACTCACCCTATTAGGGGTTATGGGCTACTCTTACTTTGCCTTCCGAGGGCAGTCTCGCTACATTGTGCAGCCCAATCGTACTCGCATAGTGATCCATGGGAGTGAGGCAAGTTTTTTAGATAAGGATGATGTGTCGCGCATACTTCCCATCGATATTACCGACACCACGACGGTCTCTGTGGATTTGGCAGGAATAGAAGGCCGAGTACGCCAAGAAATACCCTATGCCAAGAAGGTTAATGCTTATATTTCGCCCGCTGCGCATCAGATGACGGTACAGGTGGAGAGTCGCAAACCAGTCTTGCGCTTTTTCTCTGACCAAGGCTCCTTTTACCTTGATGATGAGGGGAACCCAATGCGTACGAAGGTGGGCGTCTCGGTATACCTTCCCATTGTAAGAGCTCACCAGGTCGACTCTATCACGCTCAAACAGACGCTTTTACCTCTCAGTCAGTTTATGCAGACACACGAGGATTGGGCCTCTTTTTTCAGTGTGATTGAACTGAAGGAGGGCAATCGTCTGCACTTCTATCCACGAGTTGGTGACTACATATTTGAGGTGTTGGGAACGACTAATCTGGAGGAGGACCTGGAGAAGATACATACCTTTTACAATAAGATTGTGCCACAAGTGGGAGCAAATCGCTATCAACTGGTCAAACTCTCTTATTCTGGGCAGATTGTGTGTAAGCGTCGCCCATAGCCGACCTCCAAAAAGAGACGAAAAAGCTTTAATCATTAACACCACTCAATAATTTTGGGTAAGTTTGTGCAAAGAGTTGTATCACCCAATAGGACAACCTATTGAGGGGAACATATTGGACATTATAATATTCTATATATAGATGAGTACTAGAGAGCTAAGTGAGCAGGAGGTATTAAGACGTCAGAGTCTGGAGAAGTTGAGGGAAATGGGAATTAACCCCTATCCAGCAGAGGAATTTAAAGTGACTGCATATGCCAATGAGGTATTGGCGTCATTTGATGATGAAGCTCCTCGGAGAGAGGTGAGTATGGCAGGACGTATTATGATGCGTCGTATCATGGGTAAAGCTTCATTCTGTGAGCTACAAGACTCCACGGGGCGTATCCAGCTCTATGTAACTCGTGACGATATTGCACCTGGTGAGGATAAAGAGCTCTATAATACGGTATTTAAGAAGCTCCTAGATATCGGTGACTTCATTGGCATTAAGGGATATGTATTCCGTACCAAGATGGGTGAGGTATCTATCCACGTACAGGAGCTGAAGCTCCTATCCAAGAGCTTACGCCCTCTTCCTGTGGTGAAAGTGAAGGATGGCGTCACTTACGATGCATTTGGTGACCCTGAGCAGAGGTACCGCATGAGATATGTGGACCTTGTGGTGAACCCTCAAGTGAAGGAAGTATTTATCAAGCGTAGTAAGACTTTCAAGGCGATGCGTGAATTTCTAGACGCACGTGGCTATCTGGAGGTAGAGACTCCTATCCTACAAAGCATCCCAGGTGGTGCTGCAGCTCGTCCTTTTGTCACTCACCACAATGCTCTGGATATACCACTTTACCTGCGTATTGCTAATGAGCTTTACCTAAAGCGACTGATTGTGGGTGGATTCAATGGGGTGTATGAGTTTAGCAAAAACTTCCGCAATGAGGGAATGGACCGTACCCACAATCCAGAATTTACAGCGATGGAGGTCTATGTACCCTACACCGACTACAACTGGATGATGGAGATGACGGAGCAGATGCTGGAGTACATCGCTATTCAGGTGAATGGGACGACTAAGACCAAGGTAGGTGACCGCGAGATTGACTTTAAGGCGCCCTACCCTCGTGTGACGATGCGTGATGCCATCCTAAAGTATACAGGCTTTGACA
>NZ_HF988953.1:35299-38052 GCF_000435035.1 Porphyromonas sp. CAG:1061
AAAGAGCGAGGAGGAGCTCCGTGAAGCATGTAAGGCTCAGGGAATAGCTGTGGATAAAACCATGGGCAAGGGAAAGCTGATTGATGAGCTATTCGGTGAGAAGTGTGAGGGTAATTATATTCAACCGACCTATATTACCGACTATCCTGTGGAGATGTCGCCACTTACGAAGATGCACCGCACAGAACCAGAAATTACGGAGCGCTTCGAATTAATGGTCAATGGCAAGGAGCTTCTCAATGCCTATTCGGAGTTGAACGACCCAATTGACCAATTGGAGCGTTTCCAACATCAGATGGAGCTTTCGGAGAAAGGAGATGATGAGGCGATGCTGATTGACCAAGACTTTGTAAGAGCTCTGGAGTATGGTATGCCACCAACTAGCGGTATGGGAATCGGAATGGATCGCTTTGTGATGCTATTGACGGGACAAGAAAGCATACAAGAGGTGCTTCTATTCCCTCAAATGAAACCCGAGGTAAAGGCGAAGAGTGAAACAACAGAAAAAGACGATGAGTAACTGGCAACCGGGTAAAATAGGGATCATCGGTAGCGGTAGCTGGGGCACTGCTCTTGCCAAGATTGTCTTGGAGCATGAGGAGCGTATCAATTGGTACTTCCGCTTCGGAGAGACGGTGCGGCAGTTTAAGCACTCGCAGCACAACCCCACCTACCTTACTAGTCAGATTTTTGATACAGATAGGATTGATTTCTTTACGGATATTCCTAAGATCGTAGCTAAGTCGGACACTCTTATATTAGTGACCCCATCCCCTTACATCAAGGGAACACTTGATAAAGCAAAGCCTGGCTCGCTTCAGAAAAAAACCATTCTCAACGCAGTTAAGGGTATTATACCTGACAACTATGTGGTGATTTCGGACTACTTGAGCGACCAACTACAGATACCAGAGGAACAAATAGCAGTAATCAGTGGTCCAACTCACGCAGAGGAGGTGGCACTTGAGCGATTGAGCTACCTCACATTGGCTTGTAGTAATGGGAAGAGGGCAGAGCAGATGAGTCAGATATTTAATTCTGATTACACGTTTTGTAATGTCAGTACGGACGTACGTGGAATAGAGCTGGGGAGTGTACTAAAGAACATCTACGCTATAGCTGCTGGGGTATGCCAAAGCCTTCGCATGGGAGATAACTTCCAAGCGGTACTGCTCTCCAACGCGATAAAGGAGATGGACTACTTCCTTTCGGAAGTGACTGATGCGGAGCGAAATATAAATGACTCTGTATACCTTGGTGACCTATTGGTAACTGGCTACTCTCGCTACAGTCGCAACCGCACTCTCGGCACTCTGATAGGAAAAGGGTACTCGGTGATGCAGGCACAAGATGAAATGGAGCTGACACCAGAGGGATATTATGGGGCGAAGTGCATCCACGTACTCCTGAAAAAGCACCGAATTGAGCTGCCTATAGCACAAGCTGTCTATGACCTCCTCTACAAGAAGGAGAATGCACGGGAAACCTTCGAAAAACTGAGCTTAAAACTTAAGTAAATAAAGATAAGATGAAAGTAAATATAAATAATGCTCTTAGAGATAATAAGGTGAAGAGTCTTTATGAAGCACTCTTGCCAAAAGCTAAAGAGAGTCACCAACTCCTACACTCCGAAGAGGGCAAGGGAAAAGACTTCCTAGGCTGGAGAGAGCTTCCATTTGAGATCTCTGATGAAATGATAGCAGATATCCAAAAGACTGCTGATAGGCTACGGGAAGATTGTGAGTACGTTATCTCAATCGGCATTGGTGGTTCCTACCTAGGTATCAAAGCGGTGGTTGAAGCTCTTTCGGACTCGTTTGCCCATCTAAAACTAGCCACGGGTGCCCACTTGCTATTTGCAGGTCACCACATCTCTGAGGATTATCTTTCAGAGCTTCTGGGCCTAGTGAAGGGGCATAAGTTTGGGCTTATCAACATCTCAAAGAGTGGTACTACAACTGAGCCAGCTATTGCCTTCCGTCTTCTTAAGCAACTGCTAGAGGAGCAGGAGGGAGAAGACTTTGCTCGCCAACATATCGTAGCCATTACCGACCATTCAAAGGGAGCCCTACGCACACTTGCCGATAAGAAAGGATACAAGAGCTATATTATCCCAGACAATGTAGGTGGGCGCTTTAGCGTACTGACCCCAGTAGGTCTACTACCTATAGCTACCGCAGGCTTTGATATTAAGGCCTTGGTTAATGGAGCGAAAGATATGGCTCAAAAGCTAGATATTAATAGCAGTGAGGCGACTATTGTAGAGCAACACGCTGCCACACGAATTGCCCTATATCAGAGTGGCAAGAAGATTGAGCTTTTAGTCAACTTTCATCCCAAGATGCACTATATTAATGAGTGGTGGAAACAATTATTCGGAGAGAGTGAAGGAAAAGACCACAAAGGAATATTCCCAGCTGCTGTGGACTTCACCACCGACCTCCACTCTATGGGGCAGTGGATCCAAGATGGGGAGCGGATCATCTTTGAGACCTTTGTGACGATAGATGAGAGCGAGCACCGTCTTGAGATACCAAGTGATCAGGAGAATCTTGATGGACTTAATTTTATTGCCGGTAAACGGATTAGTTTTGTCAACAAACAGGCTGAGAAAGGGACTATGTTGGCTCACCTAGATGGAAGCGTGCCACTAGTTAATATCACCTTACCACGGCTAGATGCATACAATATTGGGCAACTCTTTTATTACTTTGAGAAGCTGGTAGCGATTAGTGGATACCTCACTGGGGTCA
>NZ_HF988953.1:38066-46083 GCF_000435035.1 Porphyromonas sp. CAG:1061
TACCTCACTGGGGTCAATCCATTTGATCAACCAGGTGTAGAAGCCTACAAAAAGAATATGTTTGCACTGCTGAATAAGCCTGGATATGAGGAAGCCTCTAAGTCTATTCAAGGGCGCGTCAATGAACTGTAACACCTATGGATAAAAGCTACAATACACTTTCAAAGCCTCTGATCCTACCTGAATATGGGAGGCATATCCAAAATATGGTAGATTACTGCTTGACTTTGAAGGACGAAGCGGAGAGGCAGCGCTGTGCAGAGTCAATTATAGCTACGATGGATATGGTCTCAACCCGTGATAAGGAGCGGGAAGATCATATGCAAGTGTTGTGGGATCACCTATACATTATGTCGGACTTCAAACTGGATATTGACTTCCCCTATCAGGTGACCTCAAAAGAGGAGTATCACTCGCAGATAAAATGTGCGCTAGATAATGACCACCAACAAAAACCTCTCTATAGGCACTATGGTAGGATTATTGAGCGAATGATACAAGCAGTATTGGCACTGCCAGAGGGAGAAGAGCGTGATGCATTGGCAAAGGAAACCGCCTTGCAGATGAAACGTAGCTATATGCAGTGGAATAAGGACAGCGTAGCCAATGCTAAGATTTTCTCAGATCTCTATGAGCTATCGGAGGGGAAAATATATTTGGATGAGCTAACTTGTCAGCTACCCGATGCTAAGGAATTCGCGTCTCAAGCTCCACAAAAGGAGAACCGAACCTACACGATGAAAAGGAATAAAAACAACCGTAGGAAGAGGAGGTAATTACATCATCTATTAAATATTAAAGTACTATGAGTTCGTTTGTTGTAGAGGGTGGTCACCAACTCCGTGGTAATATCCATCCACAAGGAGCAAAGAATGAAGCCCTGCAAGTTATTTCGGCAGTGCTTCTCACTAAAGAGGAGGTGCAGATCAGCAATATCCCTGATATCTTGGACGTCAATAACTTGATCCAGCTCCTAATGGATATGGGGGTGCAGGTAAAGAAACTGACAGCGGACACATATTCTTTCAAGGCCGATAATATCAACCTAGACTTTGCCTACTCTAAGGCTTTCCTAGAGGCAAGTGGAAAGCTTCGAGGTAGTGTGCTTCTCATTGGACCGCTTTTAGCTAGGTTCAAGAAAGCATTGATAGGCAAACCTGGTGGCGATAAGATAGGAAGACGAAGGCTAGATACTCACTTCCAAGGATTTATAGACCTTGGTGCTCAGATGAAGTACGACGCTCAAAAGGAACTCTTTACGATAGAGGCAGAGAAGCCAATGCGGGGTACCTACATGCTACTTGAGGAGGCTTCTGTAACTGGTACCGCCAACATCATTATGGCGGCAGTTCTTACAGAAGGTACTACCACTATATATCACGCTGCCTGTGAACCATATATTCAGCAGCTTTGCCGGATGCTTGTACGGATGGGAGCAAAAATTGAAGGTATCGGGAGCAACCTACTTACCATCACTGGTGTGGAGAGCTTAGGAGGTACACAGCATAGGCTTTTGCCTGATATGATTGAGGTGGGTAGCTTTATCGGAATGGCAGCTATGACAGGGTCGGAGATTACCATTAAGGAGGCCGATGTACACGAATTAGGTATCATCCCCAATGCCTTCAGGCGATTGGGTATTACCGTTGAAGAGCGAGATAATGACCTCTATGTACCAGCACACGACCATTATGAGATAGAGAGCTTTATGGATGGCTCTATCATGACCATTGCCGATGCACCTTGGCCAGGACTTACACCAGACCTTTTGAGTGTACTACTTGTTACCGCCACACAGGCAAGAGGTAGTGTATTGATCCACCAGAAGATGTTTGAGAGCCGCCTATTCTTTGTAGATAAGTTGATTGATATGGGAGCTCAAATTATACTTTGCGACCCCCACAGAGCTACAGTGATAGGGCTTGACCGTAAGTTTAAGCTCAGGGGCGGCATAATGGTTTCGCCAGATATCCGTGCTGGGATTGCACTACTCATCGCAGCGATGTCGGCCGATGGAACTAGTAGAATCAATAATATTGACCAAATCGATAGGGGCTATCAATTTATTGATAAACGACTCAATCAATTAGGAGCAGCCATCACCCGCGTATAAATATATAAGGAGTATGCTCAACCCCTACCCTACAATAGAAGGTAATGATCTAACCCTTTACGGAAAGGTACGTAGGACGCACGGATACCAAGGGGAGCTTTTGGTGGCACTCTCTTCGCCAACATACGAGGAGATACTGCCTGAGTTTCTATTTCCTGTGATTGATGAGATACCTATCCCCTATCGTGTGGAGCAGGTGAGGGGAAGTGCAGAGCAATTAATTATTATGCTCCAAGAGCTACACAACCTATGCGAGGCGGAGCCCTTCGTAGGCTGTGATCTTATGATCCTTAAGAAAGAACTACCAATGGGCGAAGCGCCTGATATTTCAAAACTCATTGGTTACAGCCTACTACATGATAATGGAGAGGTGATTGGAGAAATAGTAGCAATAGATAGTACCACAACCAATATCTTGCTCCTTGTAGAGCTTGCAAAAAACAATAAGCAAGTACCTATACCACTTACCCCTGAGTGGCTAATAGAACTTGACGAGGAAAGTAGAAAACTAACTCTAAACTTCCCTATGGAGCTACTTGAGCTTTAACCCATCTTTACCCACTTCATTCTTAATAAAAACAGTGAGAAGGGGGTCAAAAAGATGTTATTTTGCAAGGTTTGGCACATTCTCAAGGTTATTTGAAAGGTATTGGGTACCTTTATCATCGAATATAAAATCATTATCGTTTATTCACACTTTAAGAAACACTGTGACAATGAAAAAGCACAATTTTTATGCTGGTCCCTCAATCCTAAATGAGGGAGTAATCAAAGAGGCTGGCAAGGCAGTTGAAAACTTTGCAGGTACTGGCCTTTCAATCCTAGAGGTATCTCACAGAGGTAAGGAGTTCGTTGCTGTAATGGACGAGACCGTAGCCCTCTTCAAGGAGCTTCTAGACGTTCCTGAGACACACGAGGTTGTTTTCGTTGGAGGTGGTGCTAGCCTACAATTCTACATGAGTGCACTCAACTTCCTTAATAAGAAAGCTGCCTATCTAGATACAGGCACATGGTCAAGCAAGGCCATCAAGGAGGCTAAGCGCGTAGGTGAGGTAGTAGTAGTAGCAAGCTCTAAGGACGACAACTACACTCATATCCCTGAGTACACCGTGCCAGGTGATGTAGATTACTTCCACTACACTTCCAATAACACCATATATGGTACAGAGATCAAGAAGGATCCAGAGGTTAGTGTACCTCTTATCTGCGATATGTCTTCTGATATCTTTAGCCGTCCAGTAGACGTATCTAAGTACGACCTTATCTATGGTGGAGCACAGAAGAACCTTGCCCCTGCAGGTGTTACTTTCGCAGTAGTAAAGAAGGATGCTGTTGGTAAGGTAGATCGTGACCTTCCTACTATGCTCAACTACCAGACTCATATTGACAAGGGTAGCATGTTCAACACTCCTCCAGTATTCCCAATCTATGTAGCTCTTCAAACCCTTAAATGGTACAAGAGCCTAGGTGGTATCCCTGCAATGCAGAAGAGAAATGAGGAGAAGGCTGCTCTTCTTTATGATGCTATTGATAGCTCTAAGATCTTCCGTGGTACTGCTCGTGAGCAAGATCGTTCACTTATGAACATCTGCTTCGTGATGAAGGATGAGTACAAGGAGCTTGAGAAGGACTTCCTAGACCTAGCTACTTCTCGTGGTATGATGGGTATTAAGGGTCACCGCTCTGTTGGTGGTTTCCGTGCCTCTACATACAACGCACTTCCTATCGAGAGCGTAAAGGCTCTGATAGATGTGATGAAGGAGTTTGAGAAGAAGATCTGATCACAGTCAATCATTAATGCCGCATCTATGGAGCAGTGGTCATGACCACTGCTCCGTGGACGCGGTTTATATCAAAATACCAAATACACTAAATAACGAATATAGAAATTATGGCAAAAGTATTAATCGCTACTGAAAAACCATTTGCACCTGTAGCTGTAGAGAAGATTAGAGGCATCATTGAGAATAACGGTCTTGAACTTGTACTGCTAGAGAAGTACACAGATAAAAGCCAACTACTAGACGCTGTAAAGGACGTTGACGCTATGATCGTACGTAGCGACAAGGTAGATGCAGAAGTAATTGAGGCTGCTAAGAACCTTAAGATCGTAGTGCGTGCTGGTGCAGGATACGACAACGTAGACTGTGATGCAGCTACAAAGCACAATGTAGTAGTGATGAACACCCCTGGACAAAACGCCAACGCTGTAGCGGAGCTCGTATTTGGCATGCTACTCTATCATGTGCGTAAGAACTTCACTGGAGCGTCCGGTAGCGAGCTTATGGGTAAGCGCCTAGGTGTGATGAGCTATGGTAATATCGGTGAAAATGCTGCTCGTATCGCTCAGGGCTTCGGTATGCACGTATATGCATACAGCCGTTCAACCCCAGCAGACTATTTCTTTAAGGATGGCTATGAGTTCTTCGTAAATCGCAAGGCAATGTTTGAGGTTTGCGACATCATGGTACTTGCTATGCCATCTGCAGCTAATACCAAGGGCATGATCAATTATGAGCTAATGAGCGCTATGCCAAAGGGGGCTATCCTAGTAAATATTGCTCGTAAAGACCTTATCAATGAGGCTGACCTCATGAAGGTACTAGCAGAGCGTCCAGACCTTAGCTACCTCACCGACGTGAAGCCAGATGCAGAGGCTGAGATCATAGAGAAGTTTGGTAAGCAGTACTTCTCAACTGCCAAGAAGATGGGTGCACAAACCGCAGAGGCTAATATCAATGCCGGTATGGCTGCTGCTTCTCAAATCGCTAGCTATCTTCTTACTGGCAACGAAAAGTTCAGAGTAAATAAGTAAATCATAGTAGTAAGGTAAGCAGATGGAGTGATGGCTAAAAAAGTCGCACTCCATCTACCTACCCCTCACTCCTCAATACAAATAAGAAAGATATGATCGTTAAACCATTTAGAGGCATTCGCCCTCCAAAAAACCTAGTAGAAAAGGTTAATTCTCGCCCTTATGATGTACTGAATTCCGACGAAGCTCGCAAGGAGGCAGAGGGCAATGAGATGTCGCTTTACCACATAATCCGCCCTGAGATCAACTTCCCTGTGGGAAAGGACGAGCACGATGAGGATGTGTATGAGATGGCTGCAAAGCAATTTGCACTATTCCAAGAGAAAGGGTGGCTCGTAAAAGACGAAAAGCCATGCTACTACATCTATGCACAGACTATGGATGGTAGGACACAGTATGGTATCGTACTTGGTGCTTACGTAGATGACTATATGCAAGGCAGGATCAAGAAACACGAACTTACTCGTAAGGATAAAGAGGAAGATCGTATGAAGCACGTGCGCGTCAACAATGCCAACGTAGAGCCTGTATTCTTTGCATTTGAGGATAATACCACCCTACAGGGCATCATTGACAAGTACAAAAAAACTACTCCAGAGTACGACTTTGTTGCTGATATAGATGGATTTGGACACACCTTCTGGGTGATTAGTGACGATAAGGACATTGAGACCATCACCAAGGCTTTCAAGGAGATCCCTTACATGTACATCGCTGATGGACACCACAGATCTGCAGCTGCCGCACTTGTTGGTGATGAAAAGCGTAAGCAAAACCCCAACCACACTGGCAATGAGGAGTACAACTACTTTATGGCTGTTTGCTTCCCAGCAAGCCACCTACACATCATAGACTACAATCGTGTGGTAAAGGATCTGAACGGAATGACTCCCGCTCAATTCCTAGAGAAGCTAAAGGATAAGTTTGTGGTTGAAGATAAGGGAACTAATATCTATCACCCCAATAAACTACACAACTTCTCACTTTACCTCGGTGGTCACTGGTATTCACTAACCGCTAAGGAAGGCACTTATGATGATAATGATCCAATTGGTGTCCTCGACGTAACCATTTCAAGTGATTACATCCTTCGCGACCTTCTAGATATTCAGGATCTTCGTACCAGCAACAGAGTTGACTTTGTAGGCGGTATCCGCGGACTAGAGGAGCTCAAGCGCCGTGTAGATAGTGGAGAGATGATCGCTGCCCTAGCACTCTATCCAGTGACTATGGATCAGCTTATCAATATTGCCGATACTGGTAATATCATGCCTCCAAAGACCACTTGGTTCGAGCCAAAACTGCGCTCCGGACTAGTTATCCACTCATTAGAGGAGGAGTAAGCAGCAGCTATGCTACGATTAGCAGGAATTTATTATATCTAAATACCAAACAAAGAGAAAGTGACACACTCCCCACCGCGGGGACTGTGCTCACTTTCTATATTTATTACTATTTCGCAATATTATTATGTCATCAAAAAAGAGAGTAGAGAGCGACCTACTAGGCGAGGTGGAGCTAGATAATAGCCACCTATATGGTGTACAAACGGCACGTGCCATTGACAACTTTAAGTTTTCGCCATTCAAAATCAACGATTATCCACACTTCGTTGAGGGACTAGCTCTTACCAAGAAAGGGGCAGCGATGGCCAATCATAAGCTGGGCCTACTCACCGATAAGCAAGCTAAAGCTATTGAGCAAGCTTGTGACGAAATCCTGGCTGGCAAGCATCACGAGCACTTTGTGGTAGATATGTTTCAGGGAGGTGCAGGTACTTCCACCAATATGAATGCCAATGAAGTCATCACCAACCGTGCCCTAGAGATTATGGGCTACGGGAGAGGCGACTACAAACACCTCAGCCCTAACGACCATACCAATCTATCACAGTCTACGAATGACGCTTACCCAACAGCCATCCACTTAGGTCTTTATACCACCTATGTAGAGATGATTCCTCACATTGAAGATCTGATCAAGAGCTTCAAAGCCAAAGGAAAAGAGTTTAAGAAGATCATCAAGATGGGGCGCACTCAGCTACAAGATGCAGTGCCTATGACCTTAGGTCAGACCTTCAACGCGTTTGCTTCCATTCTGGAGGAAGAGCTACCCAACCTTAAGCATGCTTGCGACCAACTATTGGTAAACAACATGGGGTCCACTGCTATCGGTACAGGTATCTGCTCAGTGCCTGGCTATCGCGAGGCGTGTGCCGAAGCATTGAGTGAGATCACTGGGTGGAAGGTGAAGATGGCCAAGGATATGGTTGCTGCCACTTCCGATACCTCACACATGATTGGCTTCTCTGGAGCCATCAAGCGAATCGCTGTAAAGCTCAGCAAGATATCCAACGACCTTCGTATCCTATCCAGTGGCCCAAGAGCAGGACTTAGCGAGATCAACCTTCCTGCACGTCAGCCAGGATCCAGCATCATGCCTGGTAAGGTCAATCCAGTGATCCCAGAGGTGGTGACTCAAGTTGCTATGAAGATCATTGGCAACGACATGTGCGTCACCATGGCTGGCGAGGCATCACAGATGGAGCTCAATGCCATGGAGCCTATTATGGCACAGTGCTGCTTTGAAAGTGCTCGCCTATTGGTAGAGGCTTGCGATACTCTTCGCACACTCTGTATCGATGGCATTACTGCCAATAAAAACATTACCGAAGAGCAAGTACATAGTAGCATTGGTGTTGTTACGGCACTTAACCCATACATCGGCTACAAAAACTCTACTAAGATTGCCAAGGAAGCGATCAACACCGGCAAAGGCATCGTGGAGATTGTACTAGAAAAGGGCATCCTCTCCAAGGAGCAACTAGACCAAATACTAGCACCAGAAAACCTAATCAAGCCAGTACGTCTAGATATCAAGCCTCTCAAAAACTTCGAGGACTAATCCTATATCCACATAATGGATACTGCCATAGGGGTGGTGTGTCATAGACATGCCACCCCTATTTTTTACACTTTCCACCGAAAGCCAGTAGCTAGGACTAAGCGATTAGAATCAATCAGAGACTGTTGCACGAAGTCGATCTGCGGCGTTGCTTGATACTGTCCCTAAAAAGTGTGTAAGCCCCA
>NZ_HF988954.1:0-12634 GCF_000435035.1 Porphyromonas sp. CAG:1061
GCTCCGGCTCTATCACCTATCTATTGGGCCGTCCGACCCGTCCGATCTGTCCGACTCGTCCGACTCGTCCGATTAGGTACCCCCCTTGTCCGAGAAGGTACCTCCAAAGGCTAAAAACCTCTAACTTCTTGGAGAGTTAATCGGAAATGGTTATCTTGCACTTAGTTAGAGAAATTTGGAGTAGAATCAGATAATAATGGATAATAAGTTATACCGCCCAACTCATCTATTCCTAGGGACTATTGCACTACTGCTTGCTATGGGAGTCAGCTCTTGTGGCTTGCTCTCTCCGCAGTCCAAGGAAGCAGACAGCTATGGTCATGAGCCAGCTAAAAAACAGACCCTTCTGGTCGGCACCTATACCCAAAACAGGTCAGAGGGGCTCTACTCATTTAGCTTTGACCCACGCACCCTCAATGTGAAGCATCGCAGCACACTCATTACCCCCAATCCTACCAGTCTGGCACTCGATAGGGAGCGGGGAATTATTTATGCTGCCAATGAGCAATCGTCGGAGGCGATGGTGAGCTCACTACAACTTGATGGGGTGAGTGGTCGTCTCACGGCGATCAATAGCTCCTTTACCTTGGGTGGCTCTCCACGGTCGGTGGCGACAGATGGCCGTGGCAAGGTGGTCTCTGCTAATTATGATGCGGGCTCTATCACCCTATTTTTTGCCGATGAGGCGGGACTACTTGGTCAGCCCGATTGGCATATTCTACTGGGTCAAGAGGGAGAGTCGCACCCTAGCGACCTCTGCTTTTCGCCCAACGGCGACGAGCTCTTTGTGGTGGATGCGGGGCAGGACAAAGTGTATCACTTCAATGTCAGTAGCAAGAACCCACCACTCACCATTGATGTAGAGACGACCGACCTACCCAAGGAAAGTCGCCCAAAGGGCATCGCTATGGACTCGTCGGGTAAATTTTTATACCTACTCACGGAGCAAAACCCAGAGGTGATCCTCTATAAGCATCAT
Source organism: Porphyromonas sp. CAG:1061 (assembly GCF_000435035.1). Lineage (NCBI taxonomy): Bacteria > Pseudomonadati > Bacteroidota > Bacteroidia > Bacteroidales > Porphyromonadaceae > Porphyromonas > Porphyromonas sp. CAG:1061. The sequence goes on from NZ_HF988954.1 coordinate 980, forward strand.
CGGGGCAAACTCACTGAGGTAGAGCGATTATCGCTAAGTGGTGACCCCCAAAGCCGTGGAGGTCAACTATGTCTCAGCCCAGATGGGCGTTACCTCTATGTATCGGAGTGGGGAAGTGAGAGCCGAGTGACGATATTCAAGGTAAATAAGTTGATGGGGCAGCTTACCAAGACTGGGACACAGAGTGTAGGTCAGCAACCTATGGACCTTGCCTTTAACCCTTCTGGTCGATGGCTCGCAGTGGCGTGCAAAAAAGCCAATAAGGTAGAGTTTTATAGCTGTGATAGGGAGAGTGGTCTATTGCGAGCGCAGAAAGACCTCAGCATCACTATCGACCAGCCAGCTTGCTTGCTTTGGACCGAATAGCGGGCATCTTGATAAAATTGACGATATTTGCAGGAACATTCGGTCAGTTACTTTATTAAACCAACGCTTATGGATAGAGCGGAGCTTATACAAGAGATAGCGAGGAAGCGGAGCTTCCTCTGCGTAGGACTGGATAGCGACCTACGCAAGTTGCCTGCCTGCCTGCCTCAAAATGAGGAGGGGCTTCTCGCCTTTAATAAAGCCATCATTGATGCCACAGCGGCCTATGCCGTGGCGTACAAACCTAATGCCGCCTTTTATGAGGCGATGGGTAGCCGAGGGGTGGCGGTACTGGAGCAGACGGTTAGCTACTTACAGCAGGAGCACCCTGAGTGCCTAGTAATCCTAGATGCCAAGCGGGGAGATATCGGCAATACCTCGGGGCTTTATGCCCGAGCTGCCTTTGAGGAAATGGCGGTAGATGCCATCACGGTGGCTCCCTATATGGGTGAGGATAGCATTGCCCCATTTATGGGCTATTCAGGTAAGTGGGTGGTACTCCTTGCGCTGACCAGCAACAAGGGGTCGGCCGATTTTCAGCAACTACAGCTCTCCAATGGGGAGCGACTCTATGAGCAGGTGCTCCGCACTTCGCTCCAGTGGGGTACCCCCTCTAACATGATGTATGTGGTAGGGGCCACTCAGGCGACACACCTAGAGCATATCCGCACGATTGTACCCGACCACTTCCTTTTGGTGCCAGGGGTTGGAGCACAAGGGGGATCGCTTCGTGAGGTGGCTCAGTATGGGATGACCCGTGAGTGTGGGCTACTCGTGAATAGTTCGCGTGGCATCATCTACGCTAGTTCTGAAGCGGACTTTGCAGAGGTGGCAGGAGCAAAAGCGGCCGAGCTACAGTCTGAGATGAGTGACTACCTACGTACCTACGCAGGTATATAAGAGATTAAAATGAAGTTTACAGCAAAAGAGATCGCAGACCACTTAGGTGGTGAGGTAGTGGGCAACCCTGATGTGGTGCTCACCGACTTTAGTAGTATTGAGAAGGGGCGAGAGGGGGCTCTCTCTTTCCTCTCTAATATGCAGTATGAGAGCTACCTCTACAGCACAAAAAGCAGCGCTGTACTGGTGAATCACGATTTTGAGCCTTCGCAAGAGGTGACGACCACGCTCATCAAGGTCCCCAATGCCTATACCGCTCTTGCCGAGCTACTAAAACTACGCAACGAGGCGGAGGAGAAGCCAACGGGTATCTCCTCTCTTGCCTATGTGGATCCGACAGCGGTGATTGGTGAGGGGGTTTATATTGGTCCCTTCTCCTATATTGGTCGCGACTCGGTGATTGGAGATGGGGTGAGGATTTGGCCCAATGTATTTGTGGGTGGCAGAGTGACCATCGGTGAGGAGAGCCGTCTCTATAGCATGGCGGTGATCTGCGACCATACAGAGGTGGGACGCCGTTGCGTAATCCACTCGGGAGCGGTGATCGGTGGGGATGGCTTTGGCTTTGCCCCTGATGCCGACGGCTACCACAAGATTCCACAGACGGGTCGGGTGGTACTGGAGGATGATGTGGAGATCGGTGCCAATGCCTGCATTGATAGAGCTGTGATGGATGCCACTGTGATTCGTAAGGGAGCTAAGATCGACAACCTGGTGCAGATTGCACACAACTGCGAAGTAGAGGAGCACACCGCCATCGCAGCACAGAGCGGGATAGCAGGTTCGACCACTATCGGTGCGTGGAATGTACTGGCTGGTCAGGTGGGTATTGCAGGGCACTTGAAGACGGCACCGCACGTTACTTTCGCTGCCAAGACAGGCGTACTAAGTGACATTAAGGAGCCTAATACCGTATGGTTTGGCTACCCCGCACAGCCACATATAAAGGCGATGAAAGCCTCGGCAAAGTTTGTCCAACTTCCAGAGATGGACCGCGAACTCTATCAGTTGAAAAGCGAAATAGAGCAGCTGAAGGAGGAGCTGAATCAATTGAAAGCAGAGCATCATGGCAAATAAGAACAACTCGGGTGGCACTACGCAGAAGCAACATACCCTAGGTGCCGCCTTTGAACTAGAGGGAAAGGGGCTACACACAGGACTAAATATCAAGGTGCGCTTCAACCCAGCTAATGAGGGTCACGGCATCAAGATCTGTAGGGTGGATCTTCCGGAACGACCTACCATACCGGCATTGGCTGAGTATGTAACGATGACGGAGCGTGGCACGGTGCTCTCCAATAAAAAGCTACAGGTGAGCACGGTGGAGCATGCAATGTCGGCCCTCTATGCTATGGGGGTGGATAACTGCTTAATCGAGGTGAATGCCCCTGAGATCCCTATCTTTGATGGAAGTGCGATAGAGTATATCCACCAGATAAAAAAGGTGGGGGTGGTAGAGCAAGCAGCAGTTAGGGAGGTCTATGTGGTGAAGCGTAAGATAGAGGTGAAGGGTGAAAATGGCATCTCAAAGCTGACCCTCCTCCCCGACAATTCCTTTGGCCTCCATGTGCTGATCGCTTTTGATTCGAAGGTGCTCTCCAATCAATTTGCCTGTCTGGACGACCTTACCACCTATCCTGAGGAGATCGCTCCTGCCCGTACCTTTGTATTTGTGCGAGAGATAGAGGCTCTTCTGGATAATAACCTGATCAAAGGAGGTGACCTCGACAATGCGATTGTGATCTACGACCAGGAGATACCTCAGGAGAAGATGGACAAACTGGCTAAAACGGTAGGCGCCACCTCTATCCCTGCAGACCAACTGGGCTATATCAATCATAAGCCTCTGCAGTATCCCAATGAGCCAGCACGCCACAAGCTCCTTGACCTGATAGGGGACTTGGCACTGATTGGCCGACGGATCCAAGGACGGGTGATCGCTACCTGCCCGGGGCACTCAATCAACACCAGTTTGGCGAAGATGATACGTAAGGATATTCGCCTCAATCAAACGCAAGCTCCTACCTATGACCCTAATGAGGCACCGCTCCTGAATATCCAAGAGATTAAAGGGCTACTCCCTCATCGCTACCCGATGCTACTGGTGGATAAGGTGATAGAGATTGGACCTGAGCATATTGTGGGGGTGAAGTGTGTGACAAATAATGAGCCTTATTTCGTGGGTCATTTCCCCGATGAGGCGGTGATGCCAGGGGTACTACAGGTGGAGTGTATGGCACAGATTGGGGGGCTTTTGATCCTAAATCAGATGGAGAACCCTGAGGACTACTCGACCTATTTCCTAACAATTGACCATGCGAAGTTTAGGCAAAAGGTGGTGCCAGGAGATACGATGGTGGTGAAGGTAGCTTTGATAGGGCCTGTCCGCCGTGGCATTGCCAATATGAGGGGAATGATATTCATTGGCGAGCAACTCGCTTGTGAAGCAGAGTTTATGGCGAAAGTTGTCCGAAATACAGAGAGTAAGGATCAGTAAAATATGAACGAACAGACTAATTCGTCGGTAGAGACGACCAAGATACACCCGCTTGCCATTGTTAGCCCCAAGGCAAAGCTGGGAGCTGGAGTGGAGGTAGGACCATTTGCTGTCATCGAGGATGATGTAGAGGTGGGCGAAGGGACCAAACTACTGAGTGGTGCTATTTTGCGTAATGGAGCACGCATCGGTAGGGAGTGTACCATACACCCCTATGCTGTGGTGGGTGGCGAGCCTCAGGACCTGAAGTTTAAGGGTGAGGAGAGTGTGGCGATTGTAGGGGATCGTACCACGATTCGTGAGTATGCTACGATCAGCCGCGGTACCGCCTCCAAGGGTTTTACCAAGGTGGGGAGCGATGTATTGATCATGGCTTATGCCCATGTGGCTCACGACTGTGAGGTGGGCGATAAGGTGATCATTGGCAATGCCTGCCAGATAGCTGGCGAGGTGGTGATTGATGAGCAGGCGATACTCGGTGGGGGTACTCTGGTGCATCAATTTGTACACATCGGTTGCCACACGATGCTCCAAGGGGGTACACGCATCACGAAGGATATCCCACCCTACACTCTGATCGGGCGTGAGCCAGCTATCTATTGTGGCATCAACATTGTGGGACTAAGACGCCGCCAGTACACCAAGGAGCAGATCTATCTGATCAACGACATCTATCGGACGCTGTACAATCGTGGGCTGAATAACACGGAAGCGATCCAGGTGATCAAGGAGGAGTATGACGATCTGCCTGAGAAGAAAATTATCCTCGACTTTATTGAGAAGTCGGCTCGTGGTATTGTGCGAGGAAGCTCTCTGGATTAAGGTGGGGTAAAATCAACTTTTATAGACTATCAATATAGCGTATGATATATCGTTTTGTAATGGTGAGCGACGAGGTCCCTGGCTTCCTGAGGGAGATCCGTATTGATGGCACCGCCACATTTTTGGAATTGCACCGAGCGATCTTGGAGTCGGTGGGCTACAGTGATGACCAGATCACAAGTTTCTTTACCACGGATAAGCAGTGGCGCCCCAAAAAGGAGATCCTACTGATGGATATGGGTCTGCACGCCACCGATGATGAGTATTATCTGATGGATGATACCTATCTCGATGACTTCCTCGATGAGAAGGGGGATCGCATACTCTATCAATTTGATCAACTCGGGGACCGTTACTTCTACCTCGAGCTGAAGGAAGTGATCCTTGGAGAACAGCAAGATAAGCCTCAATGCACCCGTCGGAAGGGGGAGGCACCAAAGCAGACTTCGGACGTGGAAGAACTACTGGTGGCGGAGCCAAAGAAACCGAAGGCAGCACCTATTCCAACGCCTGAGCGGGAGGAACTGGAGGAGTTTGATAGTGATAGCTTTGACCTCTCGGAACTAGATGCCGAGGGCTTTGATATCCCAGCGGAGGAGACATCGGAGGAGTAATGGGCCGTGGCAAGCTAATCACTGTGATTGGTGCGACGGGGGTAGGCAAGTCGGTCTACGCCCTACAGCTTGCGAAGGAACTGAATACAGAGATCGTATCGGCAGATAGCCGACAGATATATCGTGGTATGGTGATAGGCACCGATGCCCCCTCTCAGGAGGATAGGGCAGCGGTGCCTCATCATTTTGTGCAGTGCAGAAAGATTACGGAGCCGTATAGTGCCTACCAATATGCGGAGGAGGCTCTGGCACTATTGGACACGCTATTGACCAAGTATCCAGTGGTGGTAGCGGTGGGGGGCAGTATGATGTATCTGCAAGCCCTCCTCTATGAGATGGATAAGGTCCCCCTACCCTCGCCTACGCTCCGTGAAGCTTTATGGCAGCGATTTCATCAGGAAGGGGTGGTGCCTTTGCGAGAGGAATTGCAGAAGGTAGATCCTGATTATCTGGCTCGTATTGACCCTAATAACCATAAGCGGATCATTCGTGCTTTGGAGGTGTACCATACCACGGGGCGTCCATTCAGTAGTTTTCATACGACACCGACACCACGAAAACTCCCATTTGAGGTAGAGCTACGGATGGTGACACGTCCACGTGAGGAGCTGTATGAGCGAATCAATCGGCGGGTGGAACAGATGGTGGCGAAAGGACTGGTGGAGGAGGTACGGTCACTCCTGCCCTATCGGGAGTATAATGCGCTCAACACCATTGGCTACAAAGAGATCTTTCAATACCTCGACGGTGATATCTCGCTAGAGGAAGCAACTCGGCTAATTGCAAAGCATTCGCGCACCTATGCCCGACAGCAGATCGCCTTCTTCTCAAAGTGGCAAGGGACGGAGGTGCCTCTATGAGGGGACTCGGTTTTTGCTTAGATGAGAGCACACCCAAGGGGTGGCTCATTGGACAATGGGTGCCTCATCGGACAAGTCGGACAGGTCAGACAAGTCAGACGAGTCGGACGCTCCACCAAGATAAGTAGCGAGCCACCTAGCCATCGTGGCGTCCGACCTGTCTGACCTGTCTGACCTGTCCGACCTGTCCGAGGAAGGCACCACCGCCCTAGGCATAAAAAAAGCACCCCAATCGGGGTGCTTTTACTATTCTCGATTTGAGATTACTGGCGAGTTGCCAAGTCGCCATCAATAATCAAGTAGCCGGCATCACCATTGGCTAGCTTGAGACGATCAACGATACCAGCAACGGTATCCTCTTCCTCTACCTGCTCATCAACAAAGCGACGGAAGAAGTTTTCAGTAGCATAGTCGTTCTCCTTACGAGCTGCAGCTACAATCTCGTTGATAGACTTAGAAACGAAACACTCGTGCTCATAAGCCTTCTCAAAATAGGCTACTACATTCTCTAGCTTCACCTCAGCGGTTTTGATATCGTGTAGCACTGGGGTCTCACCACGCATAATCACGTAGTTGACCATCTCCTCAGCGTGAGCGATCTCCTCCTTGTACTGTGCGTCAAACCAATGAGCGAAACCATTCCAGCCCTTGATGGCCATATCTATAGACATCTGCTTGTAGATGAATGCAGACTCGTACTCGAGCTGAATCTGCTCATTTATCTTCTTTAATACATCTTTCTTGATCATAGTTCAATTAATTTTATAAGGTTCTTAATTCTTACCTCCTACAAAGTTAGTTAGTTTTTCAGTCATTTGCAATAGTATTGCCCTTTATTTTAGAACTTTACCATTGGAATGGTCTACCCCAACATACTCCCGACTGATCCAATTAAAAAGGGTGTGCAGAAGCTTCTGCACACCCTTGTATTTATAAGGAAGAGGATGGTTACTCTGCCTTTCCGTCGCTACCAAGTACCTTCTCGATCTTGTGCATGTAAAGCTTCTTGAGGCTCTCACGTGCTGGACCGAGGTATTTACGTGGGTCAAACTCCTCTGGGTGGTCAACGAAGACCTTGCGCACAGCAGCAGTCATCGCAAGACGACCATCAGAGTCGATATTAATCTTACAAACAGCAGACCTAGCCGCCTTGCGGAGCTGCTCCTCTGGAATACCTACAGCATCCTTGAGCTTACCGCCGTGAGTATTGATGATCTCCACCTGATCTTGTGGAACACTTGATGAACCGTGAAGAACGATTGGGAAGCCTGGAAGCTTCTTCTCGATCTCCTCTAGGATATCGAAGCGAAGTGGAGGTGGCACGAGATGACCATTCTCATCTGGGTGGCACTGCTCTGGAGTAAACTTGTAGGCTCCGTGGCTGGTACCAATAGAGATGGCCAATGAATCTACGCCTGTGCGAGTAACGAAGTCGATCACCTCCGCTGGCTGAGTATAAACGTGCTCCTCGGCCTCTACGTCGTCCTCAATACCTGCTAGCACACCGAGCTCGCCCTCTACCGTAACGTCAAACTGGTGAGCATAGTCTACCACCTGCTTAGTGAGCTTGATATTCTCTTCGTAAGGAAGTGAGCTACCATCGATCATCACGCTAGAGAAGCCCATCTCAATACAGCTCTTGCAAGTCTCGAAGCTATCGCCGTGGTCGAGGTGAAGAACGATTTGTGGGTTCTTAGCACCGAGCTCCTTGGCATACTCCACAGCTCCTTGCGCCATGTAGCGAAGAAGGGTCTGATTGGCATAAGCACGAGCTCCCTTAGATACCTGAAGAATCACTGGAGACTTGGTCTCTACAGCAGCCTGAATGATGGCCTGCAGCTGCTCCATATTATTGAAGTTGAAAGCTGGAATAGCATAGCCACCATCTACAGCTTTAGCAAACATCTCGCGAGTGTTTACTAGTCCTAAATCTTTGTAATTTACCATGTCGTCAAAAAATGATCTAACTAATATGATTATTTATCTTCTTACCTTCACTTCACAAAGTTACAGAAAATAATCAGCACTTACCAAGGTTTGTGGAGATAATTAGTGGGACAGCGGTGCCTTTATCGGACGGCGGTGCCTTTATCGGACAAGTCGGACAGATCGGACGGGTCAGACAGGTCGGACGCCGCAATAGATGGGTGCCCGCTGAGGCGTCCGACCTGTCTGACCTGTCCGACCTGTCCGAGATAGCCCCCCTGTCCCCCCTGCCCGATTAGGTGCCCTCAGGCAGCCCCTGTCCGATTAGGTGCCCTCAGGCAGCAGCTAGCAGGCCGGCAATCCAATCAAAAGCACCGAAGACGACGAGGTAGCGGAGGAATTTACCAAGGAACATCCAAAAGGCTACTGGCCAAACTCTCGCCTTGAGCAATCCTAAGGCGACAGCGAAGAAATCGCCTACGCCAGGGAGAAAGACGAAAAACGCCATCCATGACCCTTTGTCCTGGAGCCACTGAACCCACTTATCGACTTTCTCTTCCGGCATCTTGAGGTACTTGGTGATCCACTCTGTCTTGCCCAACCAGCCGAGCCAATAGCAACTCATGCCCCCTAAGAAGTTGCCAATAGTAGCAGCCACTAGCACTGGTACATACTCTGCCCCAGCAGCAAGGACGCCAACCACTACTGGCTCAGAGCCAAAGGGGAGGACGGTGGCAGCCAAAAAGGCGGCTAAAAAGACGCCTATGTATCCATACTGAATTAAGAAATCTATCATCCTATAAAAGCAGAGTGTTTAATGAAGTCAGCCCCACACTTTGAATGCCCAAAGGGCAAGGGTGAAAAGGGTGAGAGGAAGGACAATCCAACGGCTATCACGCTCGGTAGCAAAGTGCACGGACATAATACCACTGACGAAGATAGCACCGTGGATAAACAATTGTGGGCCCCCACTCTGCGCCCCATAAAGCAGGTGAAGAAGCATCAGGATCCAAGCCAATTGGACGTGAAAGTTTAATGCCAACCGTACTCTCACCACACTGGTCCGAAGGCTCTGAAAACAGGCAATAGTAATGAGTAGTAGGTAGAGAAGGTCCAAGAGGATCAATGGCCACTCGGAAAGAGGAGCTAGCTGGATCTGGGTGATCGGAGCAATACCGGCCTGTAGGAAGCTAGCTACTCCCTCCCAGCTCCTTGGGGCAAAGAGCATGAGGGCGAGTAGCAGGATGGAGATGGTACCGATAAGGAGGGCGGTAATATGGCGTCCTGAAAGGCTCTTAATCCCTCTCAGCTTGGCCAAGATAAAGGGATAGAGGAGGATACTGGCGGGGTGGATAATCAATAAACACCCCAACAGTACTCCAAGGTTATGCACAAAAAAGGGGGAGCGGCTATGCCTAAGTGAGGAGACAATGCCGTCGCTCAGCATGATGATAAGGACCAAACCAAGTAGCCCCAAACTAACCTGTGCTGTAGGAAGAAGGAGGTGTGCAGCAAAGTAGAGGGTCATCAGCAACCACCCCACCAGCGAGGAGCGGGTAGAGCCATACGCCAACTCTCCATGTCGCTTTGCCGATAGCACAACAAAGATCAGCAGAGCAGCAATGAACCAAGGAGAGGAGACGAGTAGACCCCACCACGCATCTAGCTGTGGTAGTAACTGGCTGACGATGGAGGGCTTAGGGAACATGGAGTGGAAAGAAGAATCACAGCTTCAATAGATCCTGCCCAATATCGTGGCGGTAGGTGATGCCTTCGTAGTGCACTCTTTGCAGACGATGGTAGGCTTTATCAAGGGCTTCCTGAATGGTATCGCCCATAGAGGAGATGGCAAGTACACGACCACCAGAGGTGACTACCCCCTCTTCTTGGGAGGCTGTACCCATATGAAATATCTGCAGGTCATGGGTAGCCTCACCCTCTAGCCCTGTGATAGGATAGCCCTTTTCGTACGCTTCAGGATAGCCTTTGGAAACGGTGACGATCGTGGTGGCCACTTGATCAAACTCTAGGAGGGGCTCCATCTGTCCTAGTACCTGCTCTTTGAGTGCCAGCATAGAGCCGACAAGATCGCCCTTGATGCGTAGCATCACCGCCTCGGTTTCGGGATCGCCCATACGACAATTGTACTCAATCACGTAGGGGTCGCCAGCAACGTTCATCAGTCCGAAGAAGATGAAGCCACGGTAGTCAATTCCTTCGGAGTGGAGCCCTTGGATAGTGGGGCGGATAATGCGCTTTTCCACCTTTTGGATAAAGGCATCATCCACAAATGGAACGGGAGATACCGCCCCCATACCACCCGTATTGAGCCCAGTATCCCCCTCGCCAATACGTTTGTAATCCTTGGCGGTAGGGAGAAGCATATAATCTCGGCCATCGGTGAGGACAAAAACGGAGCATTCGATGCCAGAGAGGTGGCTCTCCACCACAACGGTGGCACCAGCGGAACCAAACTTACCCCCAAGCATCTCTTTCATCTCGGCCTCAGCCTCCTCGAGGGTCTCAGGAATGACTACTCCTTTGCCCGCAGCTAAACCATCGGCCTTCAGCACGTAAGGGGGTCGCTCTTCTTCCCTCAGATAGCGAAGCCCCTCCTCAAGGGTCTCACTAGTAAAGGAGCGGTACTTGGCAGTAGGGATACCGTGGCGGAGCATAAAGGCTTTGGCAAACTCTTTGCTCCCCTCCAATTCGGCTCCGGCCTTGGTAGGACCAACAATATGGAGGTGGCTCAGCTGGGGATCAGCCTGTAGGAAATCAACGATTCCCTCTACCAAAGGCACCTCGGGACCGACAATCACCAACTCGATCTCTTTTTCTTTGATCAACTGAGCGATGGACTCAAACTGCGTGACGCCGATAGGCACATTGTGGCACTTGGGCAGGCTACCGCCATTGCCTGGAGCCATATAAATGTGGGTGATCATATCGCTCAACCCTATTTTCCATGCAAGGGCCTGCTCTCGGCCACCGCTACCGATAATTAATGCTTTCATATATCTATGCTCTTGGCTTTACTTCAAATGATCTTCAAAATAACGACAAATCACCTTGTGGAGGTGCACACGGTCCTGACCTCGGACGTTGTGCTCATCCATCGGATAAACCATGTAATCAGGAAGGGTGCCAGCCTTGACACTCGCCTGAAGGAATAGTTGGGAGTGCTGCCAAAGGACAACGGGGTCCACCCCTCCGTGGATGAGCAGTAGGCGACCCTTGAGATCTCCAGCACGCTCAATGAGGTTGCTCTCTTGGTAGCCCTGAGGATTCTCGGCAGGAGTATCCATATAGCGCTCACCGTACATCACCTCGTAGTAGGCCCAGTTCATCACTGGCCCGCCAGCGACCCCTACCTTGAAGGTCTCTGGGTGGGTGAGCATCAGGTTGGTCGCCATAAATCCGCCAAAGCTCCAACCATAGACACCGATGCGATCGGCATCCACATAGGGAAGGCTGCGGAGGTAGTCGATGCCGAGCATCTGATCGGCCATCTCTACCTTTCCTAGCTGTCGGTGGGTGATGCTCTCAAAGTCCATACCACGATTGGAGGTACCACGATTATCTAGGGTGAAGACAATGTAGCCCTCTTGTGCCATATAGGTGTCCCACCCCATACGCAGTGACCGCCAACTATCCGTCACGAGCTGAGAGT
>NZ_HF988954.1:12679-16324 GCF_000435035.1 Porphyromonas sp. CAG:1061
GTAGAGGACCACTGGGTATTTACGACCAGGCTCCAGTTCGGCGGGGCGGGTCAGCTTGTAGTAGAGGTCGTCTCCCTCAGCTGTTTTGAGGCTACCGAGCTCTACAGTAGGACGGTATTTATTGGCTAGAGGATCCTCGGCACGCAGTAGCTCACGCACTTGTCGCTTCCCTTTGAGTGAGATCAGTTGCTCCACTGATGGGGTATCCAGATTGGAAAAGCGGTCGTAGGCGAGGCTGAAGTCGGGAGAGAGCCAAACATAATGGGTGCCATTGCCCTCGGTGATACGCTCTACGCGAGGACGCTTGAGGGAGACTCTGTAGAGGTCTTGGCCAATGGGGTAATCTTTATTCGAGGTGAAGTAGATGTAACCGCTGGCCTCGTCAATGCCCATCAGCTCCTTCACCTCCCATGCTCCATCTGTGAGCTGGGTGAGCAAGTGCCCCTCTCTGCTATATAAGTAGAGATGATTGTAGCCACGGACGCGACTGAGTCGTACAAAACGACCATCTTGCAGGAAGCGAATAGGAGTAGAAGGCTCAATGTACTTGGGATGGGTCTCCTTGATGAGGGTACGGACCAATCGACCTGTAGCAACGTTGTACTCCCGGAGGTTGGTCTCTGCTTGGCTTCGCTCTACTTCGTCAATAACAAGGCTCTTGCTATCGGGAGTCCAAGCGAGATTGGTGAAGAAGCGGTCGGTGGGAGCACCCGTCTGTAGGTACTGGATGGTTCCCTTCTGGCTATCGTAAATGCCAATGGTCACTTTTTCGCTCTTGCGACCAGCCATTGGATATTTAATGGGTTGGTACTGGGCAATCTGTGGATTGATCTGGACAATGGGGTAGGACTCTACATCGCTCTGATCATTGCGATAAAAGGCGAAGTAACGGCCATCGGGTGAGGGGAATAGTCCGCCATCAATACCAAACTCATTGCGGTGCACGGAGACACCATAAGCGATATCAAAGGAGCCATCGGTGGTGAGTAGCTTTGGCTCTTGCCCCGGGCTGACAACGGCAATGTTCTGCCCATCGGAAAGAAGGGCATAATGCCCTTGTGCAGTGGGTGTGAAGTGGGTCCAACGCTTCCGATCAAAGCTATAGCGATAGACTTCTTGTTGCTTTTTATAATCCCAAAGCACCCAATCGCCTCCTACATTGGCACAGAGGAGGTCGCCTTTGAAGTGCATGTAGTAGGGAGTAAGGCCAAGGCTCTCTCGGCTGGCAATCAGTTGTCGCCCTTGGATGCCCTCGGCATACAAACCATCTTCCTGAAGCACAAGTAGCCCTTCATTGACCATATTGAGGGACTGGGTAGTCTCAGGCATCAGCTGGGCATATTGAATGGAGCCAGGGGTGGCCTCTTCGATGCTCCACGGGCTCTTGGTGGTTTGTGCTACGGCACTGATACTTAAGCTCGCTAGTAGTGGTATAAGCGCGAGCATCCATTGGATCGTTACGCTACGTCTCATGATATCTATTTTGGATGTTTGATTTATATTCATACAAATCTACCAAAAAAGCACGGAACCACTTGCCCCAACGTTTCGTACGACAGGGGTTACGCATTAGAAAGGTCTTTAGCAAGGTGTCTATGAGTAAGGACCTCGCAGAGGTCCTTCAAAGCCTTTTATTTGTTGGTGATTAGTGAAGAGGCTATTCATTATGCACTCCGTGCAACAGCCTCATGTGGAGGGCGTCTGACCTGTCCGACTCGTCCGACCTGTCCGATTAGGTACCCCCGTGCCTCCTCCGGAGGTCCTTATCTATAGCTTATGGGAAGCGGAAAATAGGTACATTTGTGGTTGCATACACACACTATAGGGACATGAAGAAGATAATGTATATATGGAATAGATTGTATTACGGTCATTACTACTACAATCGTTGGACCCAGATTTTATACTATAGAATATTTGGGATGATCCTCATTCGCATTCCGTACAGATTGGGCATGATCAATAAAGAGAAATACATGAGAGTAAATAAGGAGGTAGTAAGAAGTCTGACAAATGAAAAGATCAGTACCATAGTGCTCCTTTCTGATACAACCATGCTGGCATTCACGACACTTATCCTATGGACCATTGCAAACTTCACCACCTTACTAATACCGAGTGCATCACCAGCAATGCTAAGTAGAACAACATTCATAGTCATTACCGCCATCGTGACTATACCGATTAACTACTTTACCTTATGGAGGAAAGATAGGTATCTAAAATACTTCATAGAATTTCGTAAGACATCATCGTTAAGAAATCGGATTTGGTCCATCATCAGTATATGTACCTTGATTCTAGCCCTGCTCTTATTTATCCTAAGTATGCACCTGATGGGTAATAACCCAAAAAGTATGTAAGGCTGAATGCTCCTTTGAATTGCGAATGTACTTATTTCGCTTTGCTTCCCATAAACAACAAAGATAGACCTATAAAGTATAGATTTCTCCTATTATCATACATTATAGAGGGGTTGAATGGATGGTAATTGTTCCTTCAGTTTAATGTAGTATGGAAGCCAGTCTTTGTATTGATCTCTATAGAAAATTTCATCACACATCAATATCTTATCATTTAATCCATTATCATTGCATAGCTTTGCAATAATTAAGCCTCTGAGTTGAGCATCTAGAGCACCAGAAAGAATTCCGACTCCTCTATCTTGCCAAACCTTACCCTCTATAGTAAGTTCATCCATTCTTTTTAGCACATTTGGCAGATAGGAATATGTCTCAATAAATTGCTTACCATCGTTTTCTAAATAGTCTATTACCCAATCGGTGAATTCCTCTAACTGGCTTTTTTCTTCAATATCATAACCTATACCCCTACGATACCCTTCGATTACCTTAATATTTCGATCATAAATTGTATCAGGAAAATATTTTTTCTTATCAATTACACTATCATCATACGGACAAAAACTATGTAAAATATTCTCAACAATATGAATTGAAATATACAACGATGAGAATGTTACATACCCCATATCTTTAAAGTTCATAAAGAAATAGACTGCCATATCGTCAGAATTCAAAACATATGTTGGATCACCACCAGTTTTAAAACTTTTATACCCTTCTGGTTTCAATACTGCATCAAGCCTTGAAAATATATAGTCTTTCTTTTCTTTCTTTTTCATCAGATTTATTATTTAATATTAATATGTTCTATAATAACATTCGAAAGATTGTCTTTCCCATGATCATGAATACTATAGATGTTTTCTTTTGAGATTTCTACTTCAGGATTTTTCTTGTAGTTAAAACCTACTACAGTATATTTCACTTTTATAGTCTGCTTTTTGTTATTTATTATTGCTCCAAATCCTTCCTTTGGTCTTTGGGCGTAAGATGTCGTTGTATTCAATTGATTCTCTATAACAACAACATCCTCAACCACACGATGTTCATCGTATTTTATTAAGACAATATCTGCTTTCATATACCCATTAGCCGTTTGACAATTTGAGGCACTTCATTTAGCCATTTGTCTCATTTCTCTTTTAATTTCTATTCCATACATTATTTACGTTTGTATTATCTCATTTTGGGCATTAAGATTTAAGAAAGGGATTCGGTTTATTTTCGAGGTAGTCTATTAGATTGACGAACCCTTCTTTGTTCAACGGGGCTTCGGTGA